>JBKJPO010000360.1:0-7933 GCA_046595095.1 Chitinophagaceae bacterium | reverse complement strand
ATGAAAAATAAAAAGAAGGAACATCCTTCACATTATTTCAGAATGATGAAGGAACTTACGCTGTTGGGTTATTTCACTTCAGAGATCGGCAGCAAAGAGGCCAGGAGATATACACCTGTGCCCGGACGTTATGATGCATGCATTCCGTATAAAAAAGGAGATAAGGCATTTTCATAAAGAATTTATGCTTGAATATTGAGTAATTCCCAGGATAAAAAATACATCACTCCATTCCATATTCCATATATAACCCATATTTCTAAAGAGTATCACCAGGATTGGCTGCTTTAGGTTTCCCCCCATCTATCTTTATTGAATTCGTTGTATCCGGGAGATTACCATTAACATTTTCCACGGCTGAGCTATTGATTACTGTAGTATCTGTAGAAGTTTTGTTTTCGGTCGCTTTATTATTATCGCAGGATGCAAGAGCAAAAACGATGAGTACGACAAATAACTTTTTCATATTAGTTTTATGTTGTTAAATGCAAAAGTAGGAAACTGAAAGGTTATAAAGTTTCAATTTGTTATATTCCTGTAATATCAGGCTGTAAGGTACAATTGATGCAAATTGGTCGCTGAAGAAATATCAATCCTAACCTGGATTATGTTGAAAACAATATCCATTGGCTATACGGGTTTTGTGTTTACAACGATTACCCTGCCTTGTCTTCCCTTTACATTGTACTGTTTGATTTTGCCCTTGCGCTTTATTTGCAAATGGAATACCCGGGGAAATAATATTTGCAGGTTTGCAGATTTTACAAGGTTTTAATCCTGATTCAATAGCCTTTATAATCGTGATAGACTCAGATACATTTTTTACCATGTGACAGGTTTCCAAATGGTATTTCATACCGGAAGGAGTTTTATAAACGCTTTGTGCTTTTAAGGAAACAGAAATTAGTAATAGTAAAATAATTTTGATCATATTCATTATATGAGCTGAGGTTAATTTGTTTTACTTACTGTATTGGACAAACGCTTTGACTGCTGATCCTTGGTTTACAGGGATTGGAAGCATCCGCATTATATGAGCCATGATCCCATACAAAAGCAGCCTCCGTGCTACCGGCAGTGTAGCTATAACCTTTGCTGCCGATTACTGCATCATGAGCTATGCCAAAACGTGTCTTATTGCGCTCGCTTCGTCGCCCGGATATATTGAAAGAAAGTGACATACCTAAAGTCTGCAGATCTTTGAAATTTGCACTACTGCGCAACCAGGCACCTAAGCTAATATCATATTCATCTTGCGTGACCTCGATGCCTGCCTGGTAACTGTGATGCGCCGCCTGCATATAACTGATTGCCGATAGAGACCAGGACCAGCGTCTATCCGGATTGGTGTAGGTATACATAAGGTTACCTGTATAGCGGGCAGGCAGCTGGCTTCGTGAAGTATCACCCGTACTGGATAGAGATTCATCTGGCTTATTTATATGATGTGCACTGAAACCGGCCAGCAGCCGACTATCTTCTGTAAGGTTGTAATTGAAATATGTACCGGCCGAGAAGTCGGGATACCAGTGGCCATTGTTGACGGCATAGTCTGCTTGTGAAGAAAAATTCGGAATCACACCATTTACATCCAGTTCGTCAGCAAAAACCAGTTTGCTGTAATCGATACGGCGGTTTTGCATTCCAAATTGTAAACCGCCTGACCAGAACCATCGCGGATTATCACCATTAGACGCCACACTTTCTGTACCTGCACATATTGTATATGCATAAGAAAAATAGATACCATTTTTTTGTAAAAAACCTTCGCTCGAATTTGTAGCGAGTAAACCAAAACCACTGCTGAGGTTGGGGAAAAATTTATCTATTGAAAATGCTGAATAATTAAACTTCGATGGAATGCTCATCGATTGCCGGCGGTGAATGAGGCTTACTCTTAGATCATACTCACCGGCACCTGTAGCCGCCGGATTCAAATAAATTGGCGAGAGGTAAGCCTGGCTAAAAAAAGGATCCTGGGCAGTTGCATTATTGTATTGTAAAATAAATAAGACGTTGAAGATAGCTATATAGAATAATCGCCGCATAGTTGTTATTTGATAATAGTGATGAAGCCGGCCTTTACAGGTTTATCAGTACCCGGATATATCATGCCCTTCCATTCGGTATCGTTTATATATCGGCCCTCGATCTGCCATGTATAAGTATCCTGCTGCAACGGTTTGTTCTTCATGGTTCCATCCCAGGATTCATTGGGAGATCCATTGGCATTGAGACTGGTACTTTCAAATATTATTTGTCCATAAGTGTTATAAATACGTAGGGAATATTGTTTGAGACCTTTACCTAACGGCAGGAAGCGTCGAAGGGAATTGTTACTACATCCCATACACATCGCGTTAGGCACATGCAGATAACCGGGCACATAAAGGACGGTCACTTTTACGGAATCATAGGCACTACAGCCAGTCTGAAAATTAATTACATGGAGTTTCACTTTGTAAGTACCAGTATCGCCATAAGTATAGGTGATCTGCTGGCCATTGAGCCTGCGCAACGTACGGTCACCCATATCCCAGCTATACACTTTATTAGGATTGGTATTTACAGAGTCCTTGAAACCAAAGGTATAGTCAGGTTGTTGAAGTACATTTGAGGGACTGACTTTGATGGAGGGTACAGGCAACGGATTAACGATAACTATGCCAGGTGCTGATGTATCCCCGCAACCAACTGAGTTTTGTGCCAATGCCCGGATATTAAAAACTGCAGGTGCGGAAGCTGTATCAGGTACCCTAAAGCGGTGTGCATAAGGATTCCCTACACCGGCAAACTGGCCATTAATAAACCAGTTGTACTGCAATGGATCAGTGCCATTGTATATATATGTTGCAAAAAGATTCAAAGTAGTGTCATGATTGCAGGTCAGGACATTTAGTGGGGTAAAATTGGCCTGTGGTGCAGAATAGACTATAACGGTGTTGGTTACACTGTCTTTACAATTCGCAGTAGTGTGTACGATAAGTTTTACGAGATAAGTTCCGGCATTCACAAAAGTGTTCGATAAGTTCATTCCTGTATAATAACTCACAGCCTGGGGATTTGCAACTGGGGTAATGAACCATTCTATAAGTGTGGCACCATTTGCATTTCCTGCAACAGCGGTATATGCAAAGGGTGCACATGGTCCATTGCTTGTACTTATGATGGACGCGGGCAATTTATCCCGCACAATTATTGTACGACGTGCCGTATCGGTACAACTAATACCGGAGGGATTTATTTTTGATGCAACGAGTATCACTTCATAACTGCCGGCACTATTGTAGATGTGTAGCGGGTTTAAACCAGTGCTATTATTGCCATCTCCCCAGAACCATTGAAATCCATCAGCAAACTGGGATGTATTGGCAAAAGTAACCGCAGTTCCGGTACATACAATTGGATTGGTCACTGTAAAGGATGCAATGGGCTTGCTGAAAACAGATATGGTACGTTGGATCAACGTATCAGAACAATTGTTTTGTAAACGTATTTGGACGATAAAGATTCCACTTGTAAGATAGGTATGCGTTACCGTTACCTGGTTGTTGGAAGTAACCACCGGCGTAGAACCATCACCAAAATTCCATGTAAGTTGAGCGGCACCAACCGATGTATTGTTAAAGGTAACAGTATGAGGTGCACATCCTGTAAGCTGATTGCCATTAGCCTGTAGGTTTACCTGTATGGTATTTGGAGAAACAATTATATTAATAGTTTGCGTATCCCTTCCACAACTATTTTCTGCAATGAGTTGTACTATGAAAGTGCGGATGGTGCCTGTAATATATGTATGCGGTAAGGTGCCGGTTGAATAAGTTGTATCAAGTTGACCATCCCCAAAATTCCAATAATATGCGGTGTTATTTCCACGGGAGGTATTATTAAAAGTTACACTAAATGGCGAGCAACCTGAAGGATTACTAACGTTAAAGCGTGCCTGTGATTCCGGATAGACTTTTACACTATCACGTTTGATTGTATTTACGCAACCATTATTGACCGATAAAGTAATGTAATAAGTCGTATCACGAAAAGTTGGGCTGCTCATAAAAGTAACTGACGGCGGACTATAAAGGGTACTGGTACTACCATTACCAAAATTCCAGTTGTATTGTGTGCCGGCAAATACAGGTGTGGTATTGAGAAAATTGACCGTTAGTGGTGAACATCCATCAATTTTATCTTTGCTAAAACCCGCTGGTATTGACGGCCGGGTTATAAAAGTCATTTCCACACTGTCTGCCTTACAATTGGCTGCACTATTTGCAACCAGTTTAATGATGATGGTATCGGCAGGATTATTCATAATATACGATGGGAATACACCAGTCGTATTTGTATTGATGAGCACACCATCGGCATACCAGCTGTAACTGTTGTTTTGCAACGGGTAAGGTGTTGGAGTGATAACAGTGTTCAAATTGACCGGGGCACACAGGGTTGTGGCCGATGCTGCAAATTCAGCTTTTGCATGCGAACTAACGGTAATGGTAATAGGCTGCATACCCGTGCAGTTATTTGCGAGGCTGCCCGTAACATTATAGACAGTAGTTATCTGCGGCTGAGCTATAACGTTAGGCCCTGTTGTTATATTTAACCCGGTAGCAGGAGACCAGGTATATGTGTCTGCACCAGATGCTGTGATTGGCACAGCTTCAGCAAGACAAATAGTAGCAGATGCTGGAGTAACAATAACATTTGGCTTTCTCCTCACCTTAATTTTCACTGAATCGTTGCTACTGCAAAAGCTGCCCAGCGATGCCGTAAAATAATAAGTAAATGTAGTATCGTTTTGCGGGCCGCTGTAGAATAGGGTTGCCACAGGATTTGCAATGTTGGAATTACTTAGCCCATTAGCCGGTGTCCATGAATAAGTAATACCGCTTACTGGTGTCATCCCAATGCTTACCGGGTCGGCGCTGCAGATGTCTCTATCATTACCTGCATCCGCAACAGGTTTGGGACGTACCGTAATTGTAACCGTTTTGCTGTCGGTACATCCATTGCCAATACCACCGGTTACTGTATAAGTTGTAGTCATTGATGGCCACGCAAGAATGGTATCCAGGTTGTTTGCATTTAGGTTTGTATTGGGCAACCAGTTATACGTTGATGCTCCGGTTGATGAAAGTTGAATTGTATCACCTGTACAAATTGCAGCTGAAGCCGGGTTGACTGTGATAACCGGTTTGCGTTTTACTTTTATTTGAATTGAATCGATACTGCTGCAGTTACTACCTTGAGAGGCAGTCAAATAATATTTATAAGTTGTGTCAAGGGAAGCGCCATTATAACTAAGATTAGCATTGGGATTGGCAATGGCAGGGTTACTGAGTCCTGAAATAGGAGTCCATCCATAATTAACTCCTGCCACGGGTGTCATGCCGATAGCACTTATTGTTCCGCTGCAGATTTCCAGATCAGTACCGGCTTCAGCTTGTGGTCGATTGCTAATTGTAACTGTTGTAATCACCGTGTCACTAAAATTGCAGTTTTCATCTTTCACAATAAACTGGATGGTATGAGTACCATTGGTGGTATAATTAATTGACCCCGGCACCAGGCTTGTTGAAGTGGCGGGTGAGCCATTTGTAAATGTCCATTGATAAGTAAACGGGCCGGGGCTGTAACAATTGATGACTGTAGCAGATGGCGATACACTATTATTGATACAAACTCCGGGGATCACCGGCACAGTGGCAACCGGTGGGCCCACCACATAAAATGTATCATAAGCCAATGCCCCCTGGCAATAATTTAATGCATTGACTGCTGAAGTAGTGAGTCGAATTACATAGCGCCCAGCACGGGTAAAACTGATACTTGGTGAAGTGGAATTGGCACTTGTGCCATTTACAAACGCAAAAGTTGCCCCGGTTATAGGACAATTTTGCGAATTATCATACATGACGTCCCATTGATAGGAGTCGCCCTGGCAAGTTCCTGTAGGGGAAGTGTTGGTAAAAGAAACAACAGCAGGTCCGCAGCTACGGTTGAGATTTTTGGTAAATGAAGCCTGAGGAGGGTTTCGTACGCAAATTGTTCGGGTAGTTGAAACATATCCGCAACGCTCGTTGAATACCCAAACTTTTATGGTATAAACACCAGGGATGGTGAACGTAACATTTAAGCCATTACTTCCTGTAGTCCACAACAAACCATTGAGTGGTGAGCCATTAAATGAACCAAGGCTTCCGCTTGTAAGTGTAAATCCTGCCGAAGGCGAAATCTCCCATACAAGTTTACCATTATTTGAACAGGTAGAACTCGAGGAACCTGTGATGGTCACTACATTTCCAAACAGAGAACTACTGGTGATCGGTACATTAGTATTCACACACACAACGGGTGCGGGGATTGAAATACTCGCCTTTGGTTTCCCGGATACGTAAATAGGCACTACTGCGGGACTTTTGGACCCGCATGGATTAGTAACGGTAAGGTAAGCTGCATAAGAATTACTGTATGAAACAGAACCATTACTGCTGGTAATACCGCATGAATTAGTGGCAAAGAAATGAGTGACCGATGCAGGGGGCGGATGCAGAAATGTCTGTATCGGCGTTAAATCATTTACATAAAAATTATACTGCGTGCCCGGCGGATTGTTGAACACATCATTGATATTAAAACTAAGCGGTTGCGATGCACAAATATCTTCATTGCCATTGCTGCCTAATCCGCCTGAGGGTGTTGTTCCCAGGAATACAATATATTCTTTGATGCCGATACAGCCATTCGTTCCTGTTACCAGCACAGTCATCGTACTGCTACCGCGGGGAAATACATGGGTAATCACTGTTGAAGTCGGCCAATTTGTAAATGTGGAATCCGGAGAACCATCACCCCACTTGATGGTATATGAAGCATTGATAGCATTTGTGGTGGATGTATTGGTAAATTGGAACGGAAAGAAAGGATCTGTTGAGCAATGCTTAAAAGTCGGCAATCCATTAAACGACCCAAAGAAAACAGCAGATGAAGCATTGCCGATGGATGCATCCGGTATTTTTCGGACAGTTACAGGTTTGATGATAGAATCTTTGCAACCCAGCGGATTGGTGATTACGAGTTTCACCTGAAACACCTGGGTTCCACTTAAGCCAATGGCAGACAAGAACCTGTGCGTTGGATTTGTTGCACTGCTAGTGTCACCATCATCAAAATTCCAGAGATAACGAAGCGGGGCATCTCCGGTGGAAGCACTTGTAAAAAGTACGGGGATATTTCCGCATTGGCCATCAGGCGCAAAATTATATTGTGCATTCGGTTTTACATCCGAAATCCGTACGATGATAAATATGGAATCTGCAAATCCTGCAGAGCCATCCACCCACTGGAAAGTGCTGTCGAAGCCTGCGGTATTGTAAGTGACATTAATTGGTCCGATACCGGTGCCCGTTGAGGGAGTTCCACTATTAAACCGCCACGAAATCACTAACGAACCGGAAGCTGCACTCTCGTAGCGGATATCGCTTCCTTTGCAGACATTTACGGTATCGCCCTGGTTGATTATACGGCCATTTGCGATTATACCGGCAACCACCTGGCTCTGCACCTGGTGTAAACCAAAAAAGGAAAAAAGGCAAAGCAGTAGAACGCGCCGGAGTAAGACCGGTGAAAAATTGTGCATGGGTGCGGTTAGTTTTGAGAACCCGTTAATGATCCTGGTAAATGCCTGGCAAAATAGGGTTAAAAGTGATTGAATCCTATATTTCCATAACGTATAATCATACTAATTAGAAACCCCTCTCTCCAAAAGCAGCAGACTTTGACCTTCTGCGTTTCATTTTCACCCTTGCTTGAAGTTTTCACAACAACAAAATCAGCATAAAGTTTAACTTCCAATAAACGGGTTTTGTATCAAAAAAATTGTGCATTAAACCTCCGTCCCAGTATATGCGACCAGAAGATGCAGCTCCAAACA
>JBKJPO010000327.1:0-4333 GCA_046595095.1 Chitinophagaceae bacterium | reverse complement strand
ATAATAATGTTTTCTATGGGCACGCTGGATACGTAAATAACCTGTGTTCGTGGCATCCTTAATAACATAAGCATACATAGCAAACGTTCTTCATAATGAACAACTCCTTTTAAAGTTCCCAGCATTTCACTGTCGAGTGTGAGACTGGGTATGATGACAACAGTTTTTTCTGCCAGGTCATTTAGAAATATTTCATGGAAATGCTTTGTAAACCTTTGTTGGAGCCTTGAGAAAGCTGTATCATTTTCTAAACTCTTTGCATCATATATAGTTTGCATTTGCTGTGAGGTTTTAAAAAAATGATTTGCTACAAATATCTTTTATGACCAATCGATCTAACCTTTGTTGACTTTAACCCAATGCCAAGTTACTGCAGGAATTAATGTGGAAAAGTAATAGTAGTCATCATATGTTATGATCTTGATCAATTATTGAAATCCCCTAAATGATTATGAGTCGAGAGCTGATCTTTTAAAGCTAATTGATGATGAAGGGTCATAATGGAATGGTTGTCACTTTAATTGTTTTTTCTTTATCATCCGTCCAGGCAAAAATTAACACATTGCCTGATTTCACCATCTGGGGAAATCCACTTGACCTTGATTCGGAAGATGAAGCAATTATTATTGAAGCTTCTTTTTTACCATCAGAGTGTACCCGGGCTGCTTTTATTAAAGCCCCTTCCATCCAGCTAACCATTACACTTTTATCATCCAGCATAACAATATCTACCCGGCCAAGTGCTTTCCCTTCATCAATTCGGATGGGCGATTTAAAAGTAACACCGGCATCTTCAGAAAAAATAATATTTACCTGGGCCTTGTTAGCTGGCGATGAAAACCAGGCCACAGCTATGTTCTGCCCTTGAGCTGCCACACGTGGACCATTTACCGGGCAGCCTTCAATTTTCCAATTGTCGGGAAATACTATTTTAGGTGCAGTCCATTTACCATTTTCAAACCTGACGATAGAAATATCCCTTATCTCATCTTCGGATCTGTCGCGGTAAACTACAATAGGTCCGTTAGCAGTTATTGCAACGCTGGTCTGACAACAATCGCAAACCCGTTTGTCTAATTCCCATTCCCCGAATTTCATTCCTTGTTTATCAACTAAAGCCGCGCGAATAGTCATATCTCCATGATCCTCATCATGGCTGGTTTCTTTTTCCAAAATTGTATTTCTCCCATCAAGCCATGAAATAAAATAACCGTCTTCATAAGGTATCAGTGATACAAATCCATGCTCGCTTTCCTTACCATCATCGTGAAGAATCTTCGGTTTACCCCAGGTATTTCCTTTATCTGTTGAGGTTAGTATTTTAACATCATATGCATACGTGCTCTTACTACTTTTTTCTAAGATATGCGCTATCATATTATTCTCACCGTCGGATGCTAACATGGGATAATCGGCCCAATTAACAAACCAATTCGCTCCGGAATCGATTACCCTGGGGATACTCCATCTCTTGTCATTCAGTATAGAGAATTTAAGAAAACTCTTATCTTTTCTTTTCTCAATCCATGACAGATAGACTAATCCATTCTTATCCGTGAATAAATAAGGTTCAGCGCTTAAAGAATCAGCAGGTGCATTTAAAACCTTTGGACTTATTTTTTCATCAACTGGTGTTTTAGGCTGAGTATTACAGCACGTAGCTGAAATAAGGAAAAATAAAATGATGATTTTCTGTATCATTTTTTATTTAAGATTTTAATAAGCGTATCAATATTATTCTGCTCATCCCATTTCCGATAGCCCATTTCTGAGAAAACAAGGTCACCATCTGCATTATAAATAAAAGTAGTAGGCAAAACCTGGATATTCAATTCTTCGCTGTTTTCAATTCTGACATAATTAAAATTATAACTGTTACTATCCCGGAAGCTGTTGATCTGGTCTGTGCTTTCCTCGTTTGCAAGTAAAAAAACTATTTCTTCATTTCGCAGAATTTCCTGGGCTTTTTCAATTGAAGGCATTTCTTTAATACAAGGTTTGCACCAGGCAGCCCAAAAATTAATAAAAATCACTTTCCCCTTATATTTTGCAAGATCAATGGGCTGGTTTTTTAGATCTGTTAACCGGATTTTGTCAATTTCCCGGGAGGAAGGAATTGATGGATGATCTGGTTGAGCATTACACGACCATATTACCATTATTAGTGTAAAATAAAATGAACGACTAAAATAAATTATATCTCTGTTAAATGGAGTCACATTGGGAGATTGATAAGAAATTATATCATTAGGGTTTTAATTTGGGAATAATTATTTTATTTTCAAAAAACTTGCATTGATCGCAACAATAACCGTACTTAAACTCATTAGTACTGCGCCTGCTGCAGGACTCAATAAAATGCCCTGGTTAAATAAAATCCCTGCGGCCAGGGGAAGAGCAACAATATTATAACCTGTTGCCCATATTAAATTTTGAACCATCTTACGGTATGTAGCCTTGCCAAATAAAATCAGGTTTACCACGTCTTTTGGATTGCTGTTTACCAAAACAATGCCTGCTGTTTCTGCCGCAATATCACTGCCGCTACCAACTGCAATACCAACATCTGCTATTGCCAAGGCAGGAGCATCATTAACTCCATCACCAGTCATGGCTACAAATTCACCTTTACTTTGCAATTCTTTTATCTTCTCTAATTTCTGATGAGGTAACACTTCACCATAAAAACTATCCATCCCCAATGCATCGCTAACACTCTTTGCTACTTTGTTGTTATCCCCTGTAAGCAATATGGATTTAATATTATTTTCTTTCAATGTTTTAATAGCTTCTGCAGATTCAGGTCTTATCTCATCCGACAAAGCAATATAGCCTGCCAGTCCATTATTTATAATTACAAACACAACCGTTTCCGTATCATTTGCAGTAAAGCCCTCGGGTAAGGCAATATTATTTTCTTTTAAATAGCCAGGGCTAACTACCAAAATCTTTTTGCTTTCTACTGTGGCTTCAACACCTTTACCTGTAATGGCGTTAAAATTTTCTGTTGCGGGAATTGGTATAGACAGATCTTTCGCTTTTTGCAAAATACCGGTTGCGATAGGATGTTCTGATTTTTGTTCAAGGGCAGATGCCAATCGAATGATCTCATTTTCAGCCAGATCTTTTTGAAGAGAAACAATTTTTGATACGGCAAACTTACCTATAGTAAGGGTACCAGTTTTATCAAACACGATTGTGGTTATCTTTCTTGAATTTTCAAAAGCTGTCCTGTTCTTTATCAGTAATCCATTTTTTGCAGAAAGTGCGGTAGATCTTGCAACTACTAACGGTACGGCTAAACCTAAAGCATGCGGGCAACAAATAACAATAACGGTGACCATCCGTTCAATGGCGAATGCAAGAGTCTGTTCATTGAGGTACCAATATATAAAAGTACTTACGCCTGCAAGGATGGCTATAGCTGTTAACCACTGAGCTGCTTTATCAGCCAGTAACTGAGTGTTTGATTTTGAATTTTGTGCATCCTGAACCAGCTTGATTACCTGCGCGAGGTAAGAATCTTTCGCACCATGCGATACCTGCACTTTTAATGATCCGTTACCATTTAATGATCCGGCAATAACTTTATTGCCTTTAATTTTTTGCACCGGTTTCGATTCCCCGGTTAGCATACTTTCATTCAAATAACTTTCTCCTTCAGTTATATTTCCATCAGCGGCAATTTTTTCACCTGGCCGGATAAGTATGATATCATTTTCTTTAAGTGTATCTGTCTTAACATCTCTTGCATTTTCTCCATCTAAAAGATGAGCTTCTGCAGGCATCAACTGAACCAATAGTTCCAGTTCTCTTGAGGCTCCGGCAATAGATTTCATTTCGATCCAGTGACCCGCCAGCATTATGAGAATCAAAGTAGTTAGTTCCCAAAAGAAATCCATCCCTGCAAGTCCAAATACTGTTGCCACACTATATGCATAAGCCACCGCGATGGCAAAGCCTATCAATGTCATCATCCCTGGTTTCCAGGTTTTCATTTCATCCCACCAACCCTTCAAAAAAGGCCAGCCGCCATAATAAAATACAATGCTGGAAAGTGCAAATAGAATATAGTTTGAATTTTGAAATTGCCAATTGATATTCAGCCACTGCTGGATCATGGGTGATAATAACACAATGGGTAATGTCAACACCAACACTACGAAAAACCTCCTTTTGAAGTCAGTGATCATGCCGGAGTGATCAGTTCCGTGTGCGCCATGTGCCCCGCCTTCCATTTTCATTTTAGAATGATCCATTGTCTTTTTATCATCCGCGCCTGATGGCTGGCCAGGTGCCTCCATTTTACTGTGATCCATTTTAGAATGATCCA
>JBKJPO010000214.1:0-7370 GCA_046595095.1 Chitinophagaceae bacterium | reverse complement strand
AATTTTTTCTCAAAAATAGAGACAGTATTTCATTTCCATTAGCATATTTAACCCCGTTAACTTCAATTTCATTAGACTGAAACTTAAAGCTGATTTGTTGACCTGGCTCTTTTCCTGGTTTATGATGCGATTTACATTCAGGATCATTCAATTCTCTCCTGGATTTAATCTTCTCAAACTCCCATTTTAGCATGGTTTAGGGATTCTTACGATTTTGGTAAATCATCCCCGGCAAGAAGAGTTTAATATTAAATTAGCTGCATTTAGTGTAAATTGCATTTGTAAGTTAAATAATAAACCAGGTCTGATTATGTTGAAATTGCCCATATATCTTGATAATAATGCAACTACACCAATGGATCCCAGGGTGCTGGAAACAATGATCCCGTATTTCACCGAGCATTTTGGGAATGCAGCCAGCAGAAATCATCCTTTTGGCTGGGAAGCAGAAGAGGCTGTAGATTATGCGCGGGAGCAGGTAGCAAAGCTGATTGGGGCAGATCCGAAAGAGATCATCTTCACTTCCGGGGCTACTGAAGGGGATAATCTTGGATTAAAAGGTGTTTTTGAAATGTATTCAAGTAAAGGCAATCACATTATTACAGCAACTACAGAGCATAAAGCTGTTTTGGATACCTGTAAGCATATTGAAAAAATGGGTGGTGATGTTACATACCTCGAAGTGAATGCAGAAGGGCTGATTGACTTAAAAGAACTTGAAGCTGCGATTAAGCCAACTACAATAATGGTAGCGATAATGTATGCAAATAATGAAATTGGCACTATCCAGCCTGTGAGAGAAATCAGCGCAATATGCAGGAAAAATGGAGTTTTATTTTTCACAGATAGCACACAGGCAGTTGGAAAAGTTCCTGTTGACGTAAATAAGGATGGCATAGACCTCATGGCTTTTACAGGACATAAAATGTATGGCCCAAAAGGTGTGGGAGCTTTGTATGTTCGTCGTAAAAATCCCAGGGTAAAAGTGACTGCACAAATGGACGGTGGTGGCCACGAACGCAGTATGCGCAGCGGCACATTGAATGTTCCTGGTATTGTTGGATTTGGGAAAGCCTGTGAATTATGCATGCAGGATATGGAAGCTGACACTATGCGCATCAGCCTCTTAAGAGATAAGCTTGAAAAGGCTTTGTTAACTTTGGAAGAAGCATATGTAAACGGTAGTCGTGAGCATCGTTTACCACATGTAACCAATATTTCGTTTAAATACGTAGAAGGAGAAGGATTACTGATGGGGTTTAATAAGAATATTGCCCTGAGCTCTGGTTCAGCCTGTACTTCGGCTTCACTGGAACCTTCGTATGTATTAAAAGCACTGGGTTTAGGTGATGACCTGGCACATTCTTCGCTCCGATTTGGGTTAGGAAGATTTACTACAGAAGAACAGATAGATTATACAATCGATCAAATAAGTAAAACCGTATTGAAACTTCGTGATATGAGCCCACTTTGGGAAATGTATAAAGAAGGAATCGACATGGATTCAATAGAGTGGGCGGCTCATTAATAATTAACCATTAAAAATAAAATTATGGCATACTCAGAAAAAGTTATCGAGCACTACCAGAATCCAAAGAATGTTGGAACCCTGGATAAGGCAGCCAAAAATGTGGGGACCGGGCTCGTAGGCGCACCTGAATGCGGTGATGTTATGCGTCTCCAGATCGAAGTCGATGAAGCTACAGGTATGATCAAAGACGCGAAATTTAAGACTTTTGGTTGTGGTTCTGCTATTGCTTCTTCTTCTCTTGCCACAGAATGGCTAAAGGGTAAAAGCGTGGATGATGCATTAAAAATTGATAACATGGATATCGTTGAGGAATTGAATCTTCCTCCTGTGAAGATCCATTGTTCGGTTCTTGCAGAAGACGCAATAAAAGCGGCGATCAACGACTACCGCGTAAAGAATGGTATGGAGCAAATAAAGTTTGAAGAAAGCTTAGTCCACTAAATAATTGGGGGCTGGATGTTGGGCAAAGGTGAACAAGCGAAAGCATCGTAAAAATTAGTCCAGGCCCGTATCGGATACCCAACCTCGTTATATATATGATTTACGTAAGTGATAAAGCCAGAGAAAAAGTGAGTAAACTGATGCAGGAGGCAAAGGTTCCTGCTGAAAATTATTTTCTTCGTGTAAGCGTAGTCGGTGGTGGATGTTCAGGCCTCAGCTACAAGATGGATTTTGATAATGAGAAGAAACCAATGGACCAGGAGTTTGATGATAACGGGATAAAGGTTGTTACCGATCTCAAAAGTTTCCTCTACCTCGTAAATACGACATTAGATTTCAGTGATGGATTGAATGGCAAAGGATTTTATTTCAGCAATCCAAATGCGAGCAGGAGTTGCGGCTGTGGCGAAAGCTTCGCAGTATAGCATTTTACATATTTGACCTTGATTGTTATGATTATTTGTTTAGCATGAAGTTGATTTGAATAAAATGATTATTTAAATCAACTTCATGCTAATCAAATAATCACGGTTCAGACAATTTCTGAATTTTAAAAATCAGAATCATGCTAATCAAATAATCACAAAAATCACGGTTCAGACAATTTCTGAAATCACCCTTTAGACAATTTCTTTGCTGGCAGCGCTGGCGGTGGTGGTGGTAAGGCTGGCGCAGCAGGCTCATCAATTCTTGGTGATGCCGGAGGCGGTGGCGGCGGAGGAGGTCCATCAACCTGGACGAGCTCTATAGCTTCCATTTCAGGTAATGCGGGCGTTGCAGGCATTACCCGAGTTTCCCGTGGGGCAGGTATTTCCCTTATTTCTTCAATTTTTTGCGGATTCTTTTCCTTTAGTTTTTGCTTTTGCTTTTGTGCTGAAGCGGCAAAAGTTCCGAGCAATAGGACGCAAGCTGTACAGGCAATGTGTAATGCTTTCATTGTATTAATAGTTTTCAGCTTTGATGCTCGAACTTAAAAAATCCATACGAATTTTAACACCATTTTATTAAGCAGCTATTTTTATATACTTTGCCAGATTAAATTGTAGAAATATGAGTGATATAAAACCTACTATGATACACCTGGAATGCATTGATGGAAAAGACGATCACAGTATCATTGAAATTATTGATGGGCAAACTGTTTATTTCGGGAATGATGATATCGAAGGGCGATTTGCTTCAAAAGAAATGGAAGGCATTGAAGGATTTATCAGTATCACGAATACCAATGGACTTCTCTTCATGGACGCTACAAATGCCCTGATCCAGGTTAAACTTAATGGCTCAAATGTGAGAACCTCGAATGTTCAACATAAAGATTTGTTGCGGATTGGTGGGTCGATCTGGAAATCATCAATGCCCGGAGCCGAAAGCCAGGCTACCGGAGTTCCAGGCATCGGAACTAAATCATTCAACCAGCATTTCGGTCGAATCATGGGGCTCGAAGAACTCACTGATTTTAAACTAAAACATATTTTCTCCTCTGTTTTTAAAAAACATAGCCTCGAAGAAATGGAAGAGCAGATGGTAACCGGGACATCCAAAAATATCCCGGCTATCACAGAAATCGAAACCAACTGGGCAAGGCCATGGCTATTCTCCCGTCTCCTGGTAATCTGTATAATCTTATCCATCGTACTTGTGCTGGGTTTCAGGATGTTTTCAAATCCAAACCTCGTTCCAGGGCTGATCTTTGTTGGTTCATTTGCAATGCCACTGGCCACACTCGTCTTTTTTCTCGAAATGAATGCACCAAGGAATATTTCCATTTTCCTCATCATGTTGCTTTTGTTTGTAGGTGGAGTGGCTTCATTACTCGTAACCCTGGTAATTAATGATAAATTTTCGTTCATTAATGAAACATTTGGAGTGGCAGGTGCGGCATTTATTGAAGAACCCGCCAAGCTCCTCATCGTGATTTTTATGCTTGGAAAGTACATGCGCTACAAATGGGTGTTAAATGGTTTATTGCTTGGAGCTGCGGTGGGTACAGGATTTGGAGCGTTTGAGAGTGCAGGCTATGCGTTCAACGCGATTATAAACCCATTGATTGAAGGCGTGCGGGTATTTAATTTTGACGGGGTTGTAGATAGTATTATTCTTCGTGGATCACTCGCCCCTTTCATGCACGTTATCTGGACGGCTAATGCGGCTGGAGCTCTTTGGCTGGTTAAGGGCAACCGTCCATTTGCATGGTCGATGTTGAAAGATACGCGGTTTCTGAGGGTGTTTATCTCGAGTATAGCGTTGCATTTTACCTGGAATAGCAAATTCAGTATCATATACATTCCACTTTTTCAGGATATTAAATTTCTCTTACTTGGACTCATCTCCTGGATCATTTGCTTTATGCTTGTTCAGGCCGGTTTACGACAATTGAATAAAGAGAGGCACACTGAGATAGAAAGATTGAGGGCGAATTGATCCTAGATAATAATTATTGAACATTTTGCAGCACAGACTTAAAAAAATATTTGAATTCAATTTTCAATGTCCACTTAAATAATTTATAAAAAACAAGACCCTGTTTTCTACAGGGTCTTATCACAGCCGGCTTGGGTAAACTTTTACTTATTGTTTGATGAATTTCTTAACCTGGGTTAGCTTGTCGTTGCGTATTCTAAGATAATAAACTCCTTTTGCCAGCATTTCTGTATTGACTGTTATTAAATTTTCCAGGGTACGAAGGGAACTAATAACTTGTCCGCTACTATTGACAAGCGTAATGTTATAAATGCTGCTTGAAGCGGGTAAGGTGATAAATAATTCCTTTTCAACAGGATTTGGGAAAGTAGTTACCATTCCTCTTGAACCCATCCATGTTTTCTGGATTTTACTGTATGAGATCCTGTCTTTTTTATCAATAATTTTTAAGCGATAATAATTCCACCCTTGCATTGGAAGATCGTCATTGGCGTAATAAGTTGCGCGGTGTTGTTGCAAGGAGGTTACTTTGTTGAGATAATTGAAATGGATGCCATCACCCGAGCGTTCGATGATATAGAATTTAGTATTTTCTTCATTTTCTACAGTCCAGGAAAGTTTTGATTTCTGATTTTGTGCCACCACAATGAAACTCAATATTTTCAAAGGCAGGATATTGAAAGGGCTTCTTGTTCCTAAGGTGAATGGAGAGAATAATCCTGTCGGTAAATTTGTTGTCACCAAACCATAGTCAACATTAGATCCCGGGCTTTTTGGCATAACTAATGGGTCGGCACCATCAATTCGCCATTTCATGCCAGCTCCGTCATCGATATAATGTGCAACTACCAGGTCGGCAAGGGCTGCAGCATCATTTGCAGGGTTGCCATTTCCCACTTCGCTGAAAGGCCTCCAGGATAAAGTGACTTTCGCATCATCAAAACTGCTGGGAATGCTACTGCTTATCAACCAGTGTTCTACTTCACTAACATGATCCAATGGTAGGGTATCTGTAGAAATATCAAAATAGGGCTGGTTAAAATATTCTAAAGTGTAGGTGACGTTTCCAGCAGCAAACTTATCAAGTTGCACAGGTGCAAACAGCGTATCCTTTCCGATAGGGGCAATCTTTACTCCAGGGCTGTTAGCAGCAATCTTAACAGGGCCACGTACAAAACTTTGACGATGGCCCTGGTTTGTTAAGCCATAAATATTTACCGGGTTACTTATTGCTGTAGTATCGGTAAGCGTTATGGGAATGGTTCCTGAAGTAATAAGAAATCCTGTTTGTAATTTTAGGGTATCCTCTACCGTTACCGGAGAAGTGAGTGTTACATTTTCCGGTACGCTTTTATTAAAGATGAGATTTTTTACAGTGGATGGCAGTCCGTTGCCGGTTACTTGTATGGCGTCGTTGGTATATTCATAATCTCCATAAGAATTAAAATTCCTAATTAAACTTGTGACATTGCCATTTGGACCTGAAGTTGTGATGCCTGATGGATGACCAATTCCGAGGGTTCCTTTTGAAGAAAATTGTGATATTGCTATTGTGGATGAACTCATAGTTGCATACCTGCTCATATGAACCGTATTCCCCAGGATTTTCATTACGTAAGTATCCGTAGGAATTCCCGTTCCGGAAATTAAAGTACCAGGGTAAAATGCTGCCGGGAAATTGACATTATTTATGATGTTGCTGTTTGCAGAAATATCTCCTGAAAGGGCACCAGGTGGTGTAAATGTGGCTGGGTACATCTGGAAGCTTTTGCCAATCACCTGGTTTAAATTTGTATAAAGCTTTCCAAGGACTATAGTTGAATCCTGCTGAGTGAGGGACTTTTGTAAATCTACTGAGGCGGTTTTAGCTACGATAATATTTACAGAATCATTGAAATTTAGAACACCTGGTCCTGTAATTCTTTGGGGCTGGTTGCCATCAAAGAGTAGGGTCATTTCATTTGCCGGATTGAAATTAATAGTTCCTGTTAGCATAACAAGGTCACCGGCAATAGCCATCCCGCCATTGAGATTAAAATTAAAAGCGGTGCCATTGCGAAAGGTAAAAGTATCACAACGAAATGGTGAGTTGCCAGAAGCTGTTACAGTACCGCTAACGTTAATTTCAAAATTTGCGCAAGTACGACCTGAAAAAGAAGCGAATCCACCAGTTCTCAAAGAATACAAACTTCCTTTTTTAAAAAGTACTACGGAGGCAGGAGCAGTTAATGCATAAGGATGACTTCCTGCTTCCTGTATATAGGTTGATCCATTGAGAAATACTACCGAATTTGGAGTCGTTGTACCAAATGCATTACCTATAAAACCAGTTGATGCCCGGAAAATTGATCCATTGAGAAATTCTAAACCATTGGCATTTGCTGCCTTGAGCTGGTGACTATTATTTGTGAAAATGATAGAACCAGCAACAGATCCAGTAAAGCCAGTAAGAATATTTGTGGTATGGGTAAATGCATTTGTATTACACCTCAATATAGACCCAGCCTCTACCGAAAAATGGGGCGCAGCATTTGCAGCATTTCCAATATTAAGAATAGCATCATTGGTACCAACACCAAACGTTGCGTCTGCATTGTTGTAAACCCTAAGCTTTCCAATTGTTTCCATCGCTGGAAATGAATTCACAATCGCGATGGGTGTAATACTTCCATCAAACTCAAGAATATCTGTAGGTAACGGTGATGTCCGGGGCGGGGTCCAATTTGAAGCAACTGCCCATCCACCAGGAGTTAAATTAAATTTCCACTTATACGTCGTTGCCTGCGAATAAGAAGAAATGGAGAAGACCAGTAAAAATATTGCCAGGTAAAATTGCTTCATTAGCTGCATTTAAAAAGTAATGCCGCATTTCACAGAATTGGATTTATTACAAATATACCTAATAAGTAATAAGGCAGTACATTTCTACAAAATGGCCCCTTAAAATTTATCAACAGTATTTGTATTTTTTGAG
>JBKJPO010000160.1:0-9050 GCA_046595095.1 Chitinophagaceae bacterium | reverse complement strand
GTTTCTGCTGCTATGCAACCATATATATGTAGTATTGGTCTTTTATTTTATGAAACTTATTTTGGCATACGATTTTCAGGGTTATATTTGGAATACAATGAAAATATACATGCGATTTATTACAGCAACAATCCTGGTATTATTGATATTTAACTGTTCACCGGTAATTGCACAGAAAATTTTAACTGAAGGATCACTTACATATGATATAGCAGTGCAGACAGGAAGTAAGGAACCAAAATTGGCCGACGCGTTTGATGGTGCTACTACAACCATTTATTTCAAAGGCTCTCAAACCAGGAGTGACCTGGTGAGCGTATTAGGAAGCGAAACCAATATCTATGATTCAAAAACAGGTGAAGGATTTATTTTGAAGGATTATAGTGGGCAAAAACTGATGATTACCATGAAGAATGAGGATTATGAAAAGAAGAATAAAAAATATGAAGGGATTACATTTGAAAATACGAATGAAACTAAAGTGATTGCAGGATATAATACAAGGAAGGCGATTGCAAAATTAAAGGATGGAACAAGTTTCGTTGTTTATTATACACCAGAATTGAATATTGCCAATAAAGAATATGAGTACCAGTTTAAAACCTTGCCTGGCCTTGCTTTACAGTATGAATGGCAATCTGGTAAATTGAAATTCACATACACACTTTCCAAATTAAGTACTGATGCAGTTTCGCTCTCAAAATTCGATGCACCCAAATCCGGATACCGGGTAATGACTTTCGCAGAACAGCAGAAATTGAAAAGCGGTAATTAAGCTTTAACTACAAAGCCACGAATTCACTAAGCAGCACAAAGGAAATAGTATTACTAAAGTTTACTACTTCATCGGTGCTGCTTAGTGCATTCGTGGCTTGGTGGGCATAGAATAGAAAAACTTCTACATACAAAAAAACCTGCGTAAATGCAGGTCAATATTATTTTCAAACAATGAGTTTTATTTAGGTCTAAAGACCAATTTGAATCCATTATTTTTATCGTAAACAGGAATAAGCACTTTTTGCTTATATGGAAGGATATATAAGGTGTTTCCTTTTCTGTAAGAAACGATAGAATGGTCTGTTATAGAATTACTTGACTTTTGTAAGTTGATAGATTGGCTACCCTTAAATAACATTCCGGAACGAAGATTTAAGAAAATTGAGCTCCTGAGTGAAGATGGTGATGCAATATTGAATTTGAGCCTGTTCTTTTTTGCCTTGCGGCTGAAACCACCTCTGTCGGCCATAGCAACAGTAGCTGCCAACGACAGAACTAATGCAAGAAGGACGGTATTAGTGATTTTTTTCATTTTACTGAGGTGTTAAGCAAATTTAACAAAATAATTGATAATAACAAAAACCGCTTATCATTTATACCAGATGATAATAACAACGCTTTTTCATAATAATTGTTACATAAAATTGGATGTTTTTCTAAAAAGAATTAATTTGAGTTAACCAACCGCAAATGAAAGAAAATCCATATCGCCAGGACAAAGAAGAAATGAAGGAACTTTTACAGCAGTATGCCAACCTCAAACAAGGCCGATCCCCATCATTTCTCGAGGAAGATTCTTTTGAACGCATAATTGACTATTTCGATGAAAAAGATGAAATGGCTGCTGCACTTGAGGCTGTTGGGTATGGGATTGACCAATATCCATATTCATCTTTATTACAGGTAAAAAAGGCAGACCTGCTCATTGCAACCAGGCAATACAGGGAAGCCCTGGAGATCCTCGAGAAAGCCGAAATCCTTGATAGTACAGATATCAACGTTTATATTTTAAAGACTGATGTTTACCTGGCCCTTGACCAGCAACAAAAGGCAGCCGACCTGCTGGAGGAAGCGATTCAAATTTTTGAAGGCCCGGAAAAGATCGAGCTACTATTTGAACTGGCAGATGTCTATGATGATTACGAAGATTTCGAGAAAGTGTTCAACTGTCTCAAAATGATACTTGAGGCTGATATGACCAATGAGGAGGCTCTTTATAAAATATGTTTCTGGACAGATTTTACCGGCCGCAATGAAGAAGGTATCAGGCTGCATGAACGAATAATCAACGAGCATCCTTTCAGTGAACTGGCATGGTTTAACTTGGGCGCAGCATACCAGGGTTTGAAGCTTTATGAAAAATCTATCGATGCATACCAATATGCAATTGCCATTGATGAAAAATTCGACTATGCCTACCGTAATATGGGAGATGCATTTCTGCGTTTGCGTAAGCACAAAGAAGCAATCGAGGTTTTACAAAAAGTGCTTGAACTCACCCGACCCGAAGACGTGATTTATGAGGCAATCGGGCATTGTTATGATAAAATGAAAAATTATGCGCAAGCCAGGTTCAATTATAGAAAAGCGTCACACTTAAATCCGGAAGATGCACACCTCTTATATAAAGTTGGTCTTACTTACATGAATGAAGGTCATTGGGAAAGCGCATTGAAACCTCTGGAAGCTTCGTTACGCATTAATCGTGCTCAACCGGATTATAATCTTGCGATCGGGCAATGTTATATGGAACTGAATAGGGTAAAAGATGCAATCATACATTTCTCAAATTTCATCAGGGCAAGACCTAAAAATCTCAAAGGATGGAAAGAGCTTATCAGGTGTTTATACAATGCGAAGTTCTATGATGAAGCACTTGAGCAGGTAGAAAATGCTGCCAGGAATACAGAAGGCAAACCAATATTTATTTTTTATAAAACTGCAATTTTATTTGCCCTTGGCAAATCTAAAGAAGCTTTGCTTCAATTTGAATGGGCCATGGAAAAAGCTCCCCGACTCCTCAAACAACTCATCGAACTTAATCCCTCTATCCTACAAAATCAACAGGTAGTAGAGATTCTTGCAAAGAATAAACGCAACCGCCCTGCGAAATAAACTGTAAAATATTCCTATCGTTTACAAACTTATCTTTGCGTCCTTTAAAAGACCGCAGTAAATATGAATTTTAATCTTAGTCAAATCCCGGAGAGAAATAAAAAGCCACGTGAACATGGCATCACGATGGTGATGGATAAAGGCCTGAGTATACAGGAAGTAAAAAATTTTTTATCGGTAGCTCATCCACATATTGATATTGTAAAATTGGGCTTTGGTACAGCTTTCGTTACACCTGACCTGAGACAAAAAATAGAAGTTTATCAATCATACGATATCCCTGTTTATTTTGGCGGAACTTTATTTGAGGCCTTTCTGATACGCAACCAGTTTGAAGATTATATCAGCACCTGCAAGGATTACAACATCACGATGATGGAAGTAAGTGATGGTTCGATAACGATCCCTCATGCAGAGAAATGTGGTTATATAGAAAAACTTACAAAATATGGAATCGTATTGAGTGAGGTTGGTAGTAAGGATGCTGCACACATCATTCCTCCATACAAATGGATCGAATTGATGCGTGCTGAACTCGAGGCAGGTTCTACTTACGTGATCGCAGAAGCGAGGGAGGCGGGCAATGTTGGTATTTATCGTGGATCCGGTGAGGTTAGGGAAGGTCTTGTGCAGGAAATACTCACCCAGATACCTGAAGAAAAAATTCTTTGGGAAGCACCACAGAAGCCGCAGCAACTCTATTTCCTGGAACTTATTGGCTGTAATGTTAACCTCGGAAATATCGCACCTTCAGAAGTTATTCCGCTGGAAGCGATGCGTATCGGGCTTCGTGGCGATACTTTCAATTTATACCTTGATAAAGAAACTGCGTGATAAAAAGATTTGGTCTTATAGGCTTTCCTCTAAGCCATTCATTTTCAAAAAAATATTTTACTGCTAAGTTCTTACGTGAAGGCCTAGACGATTATTCTTATGAAAATTTTGAACTGGGAAAAATCAGCGAATTTCCATCCCTGTTACAGGATAACCCGGGCATTCGAGGGCTTAATATAACCATTCCATATAAGGAAGAAGTTATCCGGTTTTTGGATGAAGAGAGTGGAATAGTAAAAACCTGTAAGGCATGTAATTGTATAAAAATTTCAGATGGAAAGTTGATTGGGTATAACACTGATGTGTATGGTTTTACCACGGCACTTTCATCATATTCATTAGCCTCGCATCATAAAGCTCTTGTGCTTGGAACGGGTGGGGCATCTAAAGCCGTAAAATTTTCTCTTGATCAATTGGGAATCAAATATATGATGGTAAGCCGTTCACCCTCCGGCCCCGGTGCTATTGATTATTCATCTATCACAAAAGCTTTGCTAGATGAATATACGCTGATAATAAACACTACTCCTCTGGGTACTCACCCATTATCTAGTGAGTTCCCACAAATTCCTTACGAATTTATCACTGCCCGACATTATCTTTTTGACCTCGTATATAATCCCGGAAAAACAAAGTACCTGGAATTTGGAGAAGCCCGTGGTGCAACAATTCAAAATGGTTTACAGATGCTGGAACTCCAGGCAGAAGAAAGCTGGAGAATATGGCTTGAAGATGATGTATGAAATCTATGTACTTTCCAATAGCTCCAGGAGTATTCCGGGTATTGGAACTGGTTTAGAAATTTTGTAATCAAAACTTACCATTATTGTGAGCGCATTTGCCAGTTGAATCGTACAATTATTTCTCGTTGTACTAAGCCGGTAATAAAGATCAAATCTTAATGAAGATATTTCTCCAACTGCGAGTTCAATTTTAATTATATCTCCATAAACTGCTTCAGACTTGAATTCAAGGCTTAGACCGGCCATTATAAGTCCGGTGCCGGCAATCGACAATTCAGTCATGGCGTTGGCAGTAAGCCATTGCATCCTGGCTTCGTGTACCAGGCTCACGAACGCGTCATTACCTACATGATTTCCGTAATTTATGTCTCCGATACGAATTGGAATGGATGATGAAGCGATAAACTTTTCAGGCATATCAATTTTTATCCGGGCCATTCGCAAAAGTACTAAGTATAGAAGTTAGATGATGGTCAATATTGATCTTAACCTGGATCAGGTTAATTAGCTTGCTCAAGGAAATCGGTCATTTCCATGATATCGAGGAAGCTGGCAGTAGCAGGAGCAAGGGATTCATTTTGCATGATCTCTCTCCACTTCGTAAATTTCTTAGCCCAGGCGGAGTTTTCATCCGGACTTTGATATAGAGATCCTATTGCGCCAGAAAATTTGGAAGAAACTTTTATTTTTTTTCCTTCAGGTGAAGTAACGGTAATATATCTATTCTCTTTTTCAGGGATATTAATGGAATTTTCTGGTCCGCTAATATTATTACTGCTAACAGCCTGGCCTGAATCATTTTTGCGGTTCATTATAAAAATGGCAGCAATAATAATAACGATGATTGAAGCGGCAGCGGCTAATCGGGAAAACCGGCTTTTTCTACGCTGGTCAATACCAGGCATGAACACAAATTTTTCTGAATTGTCTAATTCCGAAGCGATTCTTTCCCAGGTACCCGCTGGTGGTATCTCTTCGTGTTCGTACATCCTATCTTTGAAATTTCCCAACATAATTTATTTATCTGTTATCGGCCTACGCTTGTTTTGTTTTATTCAAACGCGTTTCAACCATTTTCTGTAACACTACTTTGGCTCTTGCAAGCTGTGATTTACTCGTTCCTTCATTGATTCCCAGCATCTCACCAATCTCCTTATGCGAATAGCCTTCAATAACATGAAGGTTGAAAACCGCCCTATAACCCGGTGAAAGTTCGTGTACCATCTGGATGATATCTTTCACTGCAAGATGTTCCAATACACTCCATTCTTTATCTTCAACTGTCTGCTCCTGTACTTCAGTAACCTGGTAAAGTTTTACCGTCTTACGGAAATGCTCAATAGAGGTATTTACAAATATTCGCCTGATCCAACCTTCGAAAGAACCCTCACCCCGGAACTTAACAAGGTTTTTGAAAATTTTGATAAATCCCTCCTGTAGTACATCTCTTGCATCTTCAGTATTCCCGGCATATCGAAGACAAACAGCAAACATTTTGGGTGAAAACCTGTGGTAGAGTAATTCCTGCATCTTGCGGTCTCCGTTCAAACATCCCTGTATTAGGTCGGTTTCAGAGTAGGTATGGTTGCTTGCGGGACTCAATTTTATTGTAATATATACTTTATGATTAAATTTTAGTGATTGTCAAGAAATGAAATCAATTTTTCTACGGCTTTTTTTCTATGGCTATACTTGTTTTTCTCTTCAAGCGTCATTTCTGCAAATGTATTGTTTGCGCCATCCGGAATGAAAACAGGGTCATAACCAAATCCTTCGCTTCCTCTTTTGTATTCAATAATGATGCCGTTACATATTCCTTCAAATTTATATTCTTTTGAATTAAGGATCAAGGAGATAACAGTCCGGAATCTTGCTTTTCGGTTTGTAGATCCATGCAGTTTTAAAAGAAGTTTTTCAATGTTCTTATCAAAGAATTTTTCATTCCCGGCATACCTTGCACTCAATACACCTGGCTCACCCCCTAATGCCTCAACTTCGAGCCCGGTATCCTCGCTAAAACAATCGAGCCCGGTTAGTTTGTTAATAACTCCCGATTTTTCACTGGCATTTTCTTCAAGCGTGGGATGGGGCTCAGGAATATCAATTTCTATCCCAGCTTCAGATAGTGTTATCATTTCAAAGGTTTTATTAAGCACAGCCCTTATTTCCATGATCTTATGTTGATTATTTGTAGCAAATACGAGTTTATGCATCAATCATTTATTTTATTCCAAATAATATCTTCAACGAATCCCAGAGTTTTTTCTTTAAAACCTTATCATCAATCATCAATTTGATTGCTGGCGATAAGAGATAGTGCCGGTTATCATATTTCTGCACCTGGAAATCAGGTACTGCAAATGGGAGATGAATTGCTAACGCCGGGATGCCGAAGAGAATCAGTTTGGTCGCATCTAAAGCTTCAATCATTTTTTTGTAGTCAGGGTCCTGGATATTAGAAAGATTTACGAGGGCAACCTCTGAAAGATTTAGCTTGCAGGCATTTAAAACACCCGTAAGGAAACTTAATTGTTCGTCGGGTAAATAAGCATTGCCTTCAGATTGCACTAAGATGGTAATATGACTCCGGTTCTCTCCAAGGAAACTAAATGGTATTGATTTTGAGATATCATTTTCGTGTTCGTTAGTTTTCAAGTCAACCAATGCTTTTCTGTACAGATCCTGTAGTACAATCGTAGGAAGTTGAATATTATCTAAACTCATATTGGCCTCAATTAGGGGTTAGTATTTTTCGTTTCTTTGTTAAAATTAATGATATGATCGCAGTCGCAGATTTTAATATTACTAAAGCGGAGAGTAGCAAACTGCATGATATGACCCTGGAGAATATTCCATTCGGGAAATACTTTACAGATCACATGCTGGAAGTGGATTACGAGGATGGGGAATGGAAAACGGTGGAGATCAAACCTTTCCAGCCTTTATTATTATCTCCATCGCTTGCTGCTATACATTATGGGCAGTCAATCTTCGAAGGGATGAAAGCATACAAAAATCCCGCAGGTGAAGCTTTTATTTTCAGGCCATTTGATAACTTCAGGCGTTTTAATATTTCTGCAGAAAGAATGCAGATGCCACATGTGCCTGAAGAAATTTTCATGGAAGGTATGAGGCAGTTGGTTGAGTTAGATAAGAACTGGATTCCACAAAGCGTGGATCATTCTCTTTACATCAGGCCATTTATGTTTAGCAGCGATGAATTAATCGGCGTTAAACCGAGTGAGAAATATAAGTTTATGATCATCCTAAGTCCAACGGGGCCTTACTATAATGCCCCAATGCGGATTTATGTTGAAGAGAAATTTGTACGCGCTGTTCCTGGGGGAGTGGGCTGTGCAAAAGCCGCTGGCAACTACGGTGCAGCTATGTTGGCTACCGCGCAGGCAAAAAAGCTTGGTTATGACCAGGTACTTTGGACTGATGCTTATGAACATAAATATGTACAGGAATGCGGCACAATGAATGTATTCTTTATCATCGGAGACACAGCTATCACCCCGGACTTGCATGCCGGTACAATTCTTTCCGGAATAACCAGGGATAGCACAATTACCTTATTGAGGGAGATGGGATTCAAGGTAGAAGAACGTCCCCTGAATATTGAAGATATAGTTGATGCATATAAAGCTGGTGTGCTTTACGAGGTTTTTGGTACGGGTACAGCTGCCACAATCTCAATGATCAAAGAATTGAGGTACAGGGATTTCGTAATGAATTTCGATGTCGATAAATGGCGAACTGCCCCAGAAATTAAGAAGCGACTTGCCGCCATTAGAGAAGGAAATGTCGGGGATGAGCATGGATGGATGTTTAAAGTTTAAATCAAAAAAAATATTGATAATCCAGGCCGGTGTTTCAATCTAAATCTTTTTTGGAATTCAAATTCACGCGATGTACCTTTGCCGTCCAAAAAATTATGGATAAGTAATGCCTACAATACAACAATTAGTAAGAAAGGGTAGAGAGATTATCAGGGCTAAAAGCAAGTCAAGAGCTCTTGATAGCTGTCCTCAGCGTCGTGGGGTTTGCACAAGGGTGTACACCACAACGCCTAAAAAGCCCAACTCTGCATTACGTAAAGTAGCCAAAGTTCGTCTTACAAATAAAATTGAGGTTATTGCATATATCCCGGGAGAAGGACACAATCTACAGGAACACTCAATAGTTTTGATCAGAGGAGGCAGGGTGAAGGATCTCCCCGGAGTTAGGTATCATATTGTACGAGGCAGCCTTGATACTGCAGGAGTTAAAGATAGAAAGAAGAGCCGTTCGAAATACGGAACTAAAAAAGAGAAAGCAAAAAAATAATAACGGAGGGTCAGCCTGCAGGCTGACTAATAAATAAAAAACAAACAATGCGTAAAGCACAAGCCAAGAAACTTCCATTAGCACCTGATCCAAGATTTAATGATAAATTGGTTACAAGGTTTGTCAATAACCTGATGTGGCAGGGTAAAAAAAGTGGTGCATTTAATATATTTTACGATGCTTTAGATAAAGTTTCCAAAATTACAGGAGAAGAAGGATACGAAGTTTGGAAGAGGGCTTTACAAAACGTTA
>JBKJPO010000049.1:0-2575 GCA_046595095.1 Chitinophagaceae bacterium | reverse complement strand
TTTTTAATAAGATTTCATAGGATTTTAAAAAAACCGCCTCGCTATGACGGCTTAATTACGCTATATTATTCCTAACACGCTCTAGTCACGTACAGTTGCTACTATATTTTGAAGCTGGCTAAGTTTTTCTCTTACTCTTTTTTGTATCGACACACTATTGGAACTGGATAAATTGTTTAATTGGGTAAGTGACTCTTGCAGTAAATCTCTTCGCTGCCTTGAGTTTGAAATAATTTGGCTGGCATTCGCACGGGTGAGATTACAATCAATCTTTGCAAATATCAGTTCAGCATTCAAATCGGAAATCTTATTCTGTAACAAATCATTTTTGCTTCGATCAGCACGTTCCTGGTTTTCTGATTTGGCAACATTTGATTTAACTTCGGTCAGCATTACTGTCAACTGGTTGTTATCTTTACTAAGTGAATTATTAAGCGTGACCAAGTTTGAAGATTTCTCTTTTTCTTTTTCAAGATCTGATTTTAATGTTTCAATTTCCCCGTTTAACCGGATCTCTGTTGCACTCAAAGTATTATTATCGGGAATTACCTGGCTCTGAATTTTTATTTGATTTTCAAGAGCCAGGATAGCCTTGTTTTTTGTTTGCAATTCCATTTTTGACTTTAATAACTCTCTCTCATCAGAACTCAAATTTGCTATTTCTCCTGATAAGGCAATACGCATGTAGCCAAGGGATTTGCGATTAACTAATGCAGACCTGAATGCCGAGGTAATGGTATCAAGTGAGGCCGCGTTTGCCTGGTTATCAAAACTTTTTTTTTGGTTCTCTATGCTATCAATCATATTGCTTAGCGATGTTTCCCCATTCTCGATTAATTTATTTAAACTGTCTAATTCCAGTCTGCCTGCTGAGTTTGTGAGCAATATTGTATAGTTGTCATCGAATTGTTGCAACTTCTTCAAGTGGGCGTGAAGTAATTCATCATGCCTTAGTAATACAGATTCTTCTGAAGTGCTATTACTTAGATTGCCCTTGGATGCCAGGCGAACCGGCGAGCTAAACGCATTCCATAGTGCAGTAAAAATCAACGCCAGCAGGATAATCGAGATAATATATAAGACTGCAAAACGGTATCCTGCTTTTTTCTTGTCCACAACATTTTGAACTTCCATAATGTAATCTTAAACGATGGTAATCCTCATTACAATTCCTATTAATGTTATTACCAGGTTAAAAACGATAAGCAAAACCTAACTGCAGGCCAACATAAGTAATTGGAAATTTCTGGTAAATCTCAATGCTGGGTTTGTTTGGATTTAAATCAATCTGGTCAGAAGAAACTTCGTGTTGAAAAACTATCTCCCTGTCTCTCAATGGCAAAGTATTTACTGTTTCTAAGCCATTTACGAAAAAATTTGTTAGTACGCGATTTTGAATTCTATAGAGAACATGCGAAAACTGCAATTCTGTAAAGACACGGATCTTCTCTGAGACTCTTTTTTGCGCTCCAATTCCTGCCATAAATCCAAATGCGGGGTTTTTAATTCCCCATGCAAATCTTTTTTCATTGTAAGAAGCTGAGTCTCTGAAAACACCTTGCTGACCTAATTTATAAGTACCATCGCGGGATTCGCGTTGAGTACTGTTTGGCCCCAGGATTACTATTGCTCCAATCTTATTATATATAAAGAAGGTTGACGTTGAGATGGCTTTAAATGTAATGTTTGGAGAAAGCGTGAACAAGGTAGCATCATACGAAATTTTGTATCGCTCATTATATATCAACTCCCCGATGCTGCTATTCCCGGTATTCAACCTGCTGTATGAAGAATCTCTTATCTTACTGATGGTGCTTTTGAAATAATCCAAATCCATTCCCACATTAACAAAATCGTTGATGATATAAGAAAAGCCTACACCTAACGTCAAACCTTCTCCCAGGCCTTCTGAATGTTCTTTATAACGTATTGTTTTAACTTCAGGATTATTCGCACTTTTATCAACCTTTATCGAAATTACATCATCAGGATAAAATTTGAATGTACTGCCCAGCCCAATATTATATCCGCTATGAACATTAATGACAAATCGTGGCTGATTCTTTAATTTGATTTCAGGCAAAGGTTCGAGCGCATCAATGCTTTTTGCCTGTTCCTGGCCAAGACAAGGAATATAAAATACGAGGAGGAGTAAAAATGGTAGATACTTTTTCATAAAATTATTTTTATACGTAATTAAGAGGGCATTAAGTTATTGAAAAGAGCTTTAAAATCAAAATTTTTAAGGCTAAAATTAAATGGGTATTATTATCTCTTCTCATGATTTTCCAGTACAATTTTTTTGATGGCTGCCATCTATGTACTTCTGATAAAAAGCCATAACCCTCTATTTGTGCCCTGGAAAGATCAAACAAAGAAGCTGGATTTAGGAGTTTTTTATTTATAAATGACTGTGCCTTACTATTTTAATTTTAAAACACCAGGGAAAAAGGAGAATTGGGGAACATTTTTTCATTTTAAGAATTGAGAAATGCCTTCCCTGCTTATTGAGACCTGCAGTTATGTTTCATGATAGGAAAAGGTTACTATTTTTTCATTTTTTGGCCCCGCATCC
>JBKJPO010000435.1:0-3086 GCA_046595095.1 Chitinophagaceae bacterium | reverse complement strand
CATGCATCCAGGAATTTTTTGAACTTCCAAAGCTCTAAGACACAAAGGAGCGCCAATTAATTTAATGCATTTATTCAATTTCCTTTGTGTTGTTTTGTTCCTTAAAGCCCTGGTGGTTTAAACTGCATCTACGCTTTCCTGTTATTATTCGAATTCTGGCAATCTACAAAAAAAATGTTTATGGGAAAAGGCAGGTTACGATGCATCTGGCTACCCAGGGTTTCACCCAGGGCTATTCATGTTTAAAGCCCATCGGGCTTTCTTCTACGATGCATCTGGCTACCCAGGGTTTCGCCCAGTGAGATGGGCTTTCAGTGTGAAAATGCAATTTGGTTCTCTCCGAGGACATTTATTTAAAGCCCCAAACAAAACTCTTTAACTGCATGCTTTATGAAATTTGACAGAAAAGCCCGGAGGGCTTTAATTTGAATAACCCCGGGTGAAACCCGGGGTCATGGAAATCGCGGGAAGATCCTTCATAGAGCCGAGCTCTAATCACTGCGCCCCTTTCTTCCTGTTTTCATCAGTTACCTCCTCAGCTTTATTAAAATAGGTATTTATTATGGTTTATTCCCGGCAATAGGATTGAGCGCTACCTAACAATTCATACTGAACAATTTTATTTTACTAATTCAAAGGGAAATTGTCATTTTCCCGTCTCTTCCAATTTATGAACGGCAATTCTGCTGTAGGTTTTTAGACTAATTTTATTAACCGTAAAATAAATTTGACTCAAAATAAATTTCTTATGAATCCAGGTCAACATAAAATTTTTAAAACTGCCATGATGAGGGTATTTGTGATACTGCTAAGTGCAATCCTATTAGTTCCTGTCTTTTCTTTCCGGGGGGAAGAAGAGTACAATCCACTTACCTATCGTTTCAACAAGACGATCGATTTTGCTTCTATTACAACCGATCATATTAAATCGATCACGCAGCAATCTATTGACGAATCAAAGCCTGAGTTGGCTAAAATTTACATTATCCCTGCCGAAGAAAGGTCTTTTGAAAACACTATGATTGCACTCGATGATGTAACAAACAAGCTTTCCAGCATCAATGCTCCCGTAGCATTTTTAAAAAATGTGACCACTTCAATAGAAATTGCCGATGCTGTTACAGCCGGCATTCAATTACTCAGTAAATATTATAATGAGCTATCACAAGATGAGGAAATCTACCGCACGATTAAGGAATACGCAGTCACCCGTGAAGCACTGTCACTTACCGGGTACAAAAAGAAAGTCCTTAATGAATCGATCCGCGATTTTAAGCGAAATGGTTTTGATTTGTCCGCTGAAAAGAGGAAGGAACTTAAAGCGCTTAGGGACCAACTGTCAAACCTGAGCATTGCCTTCGGCAACAACATTGCTGTTTTCCAGGATTCATTAATCCTAACAGAAAAGGAACTGGAAGGCTTGCCTGAAAGTTACAAACAGTCGAGGAAACTTGCGGATGGAAAATATAAGATTGACCTCTCCGGTCCTTCATATACACCAATAATGGAAAATGCCCTCTCAGGAGATGTTAGGAAAGCATTGATGAAAAAATACAATAACAGGGCGGCTTCAACAAATCTTCCTGTGCTTAAGGATATTCTCATCACAAGAAAAAAAATAGCGGAGTTATTGGGGTACAAAACTTTTGCTGCATACCAAACCGAAACAAGAATGGTTCAGAATCCTGAAACAGTATGGAATTTTGAAAATAAACTGTTGGAAAAAGTAAAAGTAAAAGCGAGGCAGGATTATAACGAATTACTGCAGGCAAAAAAAGAACACCAGCATAATAACAATATAAAAACTGTGGATGGCTGGGAGATGGGATATTACAGGAACATCCTGCTCAAAACAAAATATAATCTCGACCAGGAAAAATTGAAAGAATACTTTGAATTGAATAATGTTCTGGATGGAATTTTTAAAGTATCACAACAATTGTACAGTGTTTCATTCAAAGAGGTTCCTGGCGCATCCACATGGTTCCGTGAAGTAAAAATGTTTGAAGTTTGGGATAATCGCAAGATTATCGGTAAATTTTATATTGACCTCCACCCAAGGAAAGATAAATATACTCATGCGGCGTGCTTTCCAATTACAAAAGGTAAGCTCACTAACCAGGGATACCAGATCCCTGTAGCGGCACTTGTTTGTAATTTTACTGCACCTACAAAAGATCAACCGGCCTTAATGAGCCAGCGCGAGGTCACAACTTTTTTCCACGAATTCGGCCATGTACTTCATAACATGTTTGCGAAATCAGAGTTAAGCGGATTCTCCGGAACATCAGTTGCAAGAGATTTTGTGGAAGCCCCATCACAGATCTACGAGAATTGGATACTGCAATATGATGTATTAAAAATGTTTGCAAAGCATTATAAAACCGGCGAAGTGTTACCCAAATCAGTTTTCGATAAAATGATTGCTTCAAAAAATGTAGGTTCCGGACTTGCTGCACTTAGCCAGATTTTTTACGGCGTTTATGATATGACGTTACACGATAAATATGATCCTTCAGGCACAGAATCCACAACAGATATAGTGAGAAAAGTACAGAATGATGTGTTGCTTACACCTTACATGGAAGATACCCATTTCGAGGCAGCATTCGGCCACCTCACTGGTTATGCTGCAGGGTATTATGGTTACCTATGGTCTGAAGTATATGCACAGGATATGTTTTCCGTTTTTGAAAAAAGTGGAATTCTGAACAAGAATACCGGTAAAAGATACAGGGACATCATCTTATCAAAAGGAGCTGATGAAGAACCTCTTGATCTTGTAAGACAATTTCTTGGGCGAGAACCAAATGAAAAAGCATTTTTGAAAAACCTGGGCTTGAATTAAACTTTTATGCAAATATGGATTGAACAGGAAAAAAAATAATGAATAGTCCTAAAATAAGTTGACAGTTTTAGGACTATTCATAACTATTACTTTTTTAAAGTATCCACTTTATTATCCATCGCAGGAGCCTGGCCCATCATCTTCATCATTTCAGCGGGCTGCATATATTCCCAATGCTCAGTGGCTTTTCCGTCTTTGAATTTTACAATATGCATCGCTGTCATATCATATTTAGTTC
>JBKJPO010000407.1:0-2608 GCA_046595095.1 Chitinophagaceae bacterium | reverse complement strand
AGGCATATAAATCCAATTAGAAATCCAAAGCTCGAGGTTGTAAATGGAATAAACGCAGAGATAATTTTAGTTGGTTGTGTTGATGTAATTTTTGCAGGAGCCGCAGCTACACTGCTTTGGCTATTGATATATTCAACTACATTTTTGATATTATCTGCTGTCAGATCATTGTGATCCGGCATTGGAATATTTTTGAATTTAGCGAATAGGGCTGTGGCTTTTTTATCACCGCTTTTTATCACAGTTTGTGAAGACTGAACGAATTTTATTATCCAGTCCATATCATGGCGCTTATCAATTCCTGCCAGTGCCGGACCTATAAATACTTTGTCTATGTTATGACAGTTTCCACAACGTGTTGAAAAAATGGCCTTGCCTTCTTCGCTGGGAGGTGTGGCAATACTGCTCAAACCAAAGGCTATTAATAAGCTTGCTAAAATTATCCTTGATTTCATTACTTAAGATTTTCTTCCACAAAATTCCAGATTTTGAAATGGAGAAAGACTTACATCAGACAGGAGAGAGGATGATTATCGTCAGGTTTTGATCTGGTAAATAGAGCTGGTGTGTTACAAGCATAGTTTGCTCTGCGCACTCTGCGTGAAAAAAGGAATCTCACATTCCCTAGAAAGTTACATCGCAGGAGGAGTGCACAAATTGCTGTAGCGCTTTTGGAAACAGGATATTATTTTCCAGGTGCACATGCAGATGCAGATCTTCTTCGAAAGCGTTTAATGCCTCAAGTGTCAATCGGAATGTAGTACAGGCTTCACCAGGAATCGCATAATTATTTGTAAGTGCTCTTATTTTTTGCATAGTTGCCCCTGCATGATCGTGTTCTTCTTCCATCATAATAATGGGCTCTTCAAGATATCCGGGATTAACATTTTCTGCGACCTTGAGTTCCAAAAGTTTAATTTTTGGAAATAATATTTTTTCTTCCTTCAACAGGTGCTGTTCGAATTCCTTTGAAAGATCTATAAACAGCAATTGCACTTCTTTCATAAAGGGGAAATTTTCACCATGTTTGGAAACCACGCGGGAAATATATTCTGAAATTTGTGGCAGGTTAAGTTTTACATAACTATGATGTACGCGAACAATATATTCAGCTAATTCTGTTAGAGACATCTGGTTAAATTCAGAAGAACTATCACTCAATATCACGGCGCTATTGAGGTCATTTAAAATTGTCTCGAGTGGAATGTTTTTCTCGGTACAGGCTGAAGAAAGGTAACGTTTGCCATGACAACAATAATCAAGTCCATAGTTTTCAAAAACACGAGCGGTTTGGTAGTGATCTGTTACAATCTGTGATAAAGTATTATTAATGAAGTTATACATGATCATAAATTTAATAATGGTTAAAAAAAATTATAAATCCTTTTTCTTGAATGAACGCAGTGCTAACGATAATGGCAGAATTACCCAAATGACCATGATGCCTAGAGTGTATAATAAGCCCAGGTTACTCCCAAAGAATTCCTTATATGTCGCGCCGGTATATCCCATGAGGGCACTTACGTCCATGTGAAGCATGATGTAAATTCTACCCAGGTCCACAGGGTTTAGTGACGATAGCAGGAGGGTAAGTTTTTCCAGTGGATAATCATTAAAGGTAAACAGCACCAATAAAAGCAGCCCATCAAATATTAAAACAAAATAAAACCATAGCAACAACGCGATGCCAATTCCCCGGGCTTTATCTTTAGAATTAACGGAAGCCCAGAAAGCTATCGAAGTAAAAACCAGGCTTAGAATGCATCCAATTAAAAGTAGCGATAGCCCCGTATTGTTGAAATCATAGATCACTATTGGTATTCCCACACCTATTAAAATCGCAGTTATCAAGGATGAACTGATGCCAGCATATTCACTCAACAAAACTTTTTTACGGCTGATGGGATGTGTAAGCATGAGTTCAATAAATTCATAAGAATTATACCAATGAATGGTGGAGAATACAAGACTCACCAGTGGGATAACAATCAGTACAATATTCAGTAAACTCAATACTGCCTTGCTACTATTCTCTTCCATTTGAAACATGCTCATAGAAACGATAAAGAGAAAGATAGTATAGGCGATCATTACCTTGTTTCTCACTATATCATACAATACATATTTGGATATCTTAAGCATAAGTTTTATTTAACCATCTTTAAATAGCTCAATTCTGTTTTTGACTGGTTATTTTTCATAACCCAGGCAATCGCTTTACTGAGTTTTTCTTCACCTGTTTCACTTTGTAATTCCTCTATCGTTTTGAAAAATACTAGTTTGCCATCCTGCAGATACATAATATTTGTTGTCAATTCTTCCAGGTCACTTAAGATGTGAGAGGTTATCAGGATGAGCTTTCCTTTTTCTTTTTCTGCAATGATCTTGGCCTTTAATATCTCAGATGAAAGTGGATCCAGGCCGGCTGTGGGTTCATCAAGTATCAATACTTGAGAATCAAATAAAAATGCCATGGCGGCACTCACTTTTTGCCGCGTGCCGCCAGATAAGGTTCTCATAGACTTATCCAGGATTGTATCGAGTTTGAATTTGTAATAAAGTTCTTCATCAATTTTTTTTACGTCAGTCCTTATATTCCTGATCATGC
>JBKJPO010000193.1:0-3014 GCA_046595095.1 Chitinophagaceae bacterium | reverse complement strand
ACCCTATAATGGATAGCTAATTGCTACAACAGAAATATTTTTTATAAAATTTTATACCTTATATTAGATTTTATCTAATTGAAATATTACTGTCATTGAAATTTTCTAAGTAATCTCCACATTCATCAGAAATTGTGTTTTTACGCATACTTCAGTAAAATTACGGTCTTGCAATTTAAGAAAATGTACTCTATGTTTGTGACTTCGAATTGACAATAGACCAGTACCTCGGCTATTTCAATCCTGAAAAATAATCCCATGCCTGTAGACCTTGGAATGAAATCTTTTGCTTAGGATCATTCTAAATTTTCTCTAAACCAAAAAAACAAGAAAAAATGAACAACAATTCTACACTCGTGGGCAAGTCATCTATTGCACTTACCCTAATCTTTTCCTTTTTTGTACTTTTTACTAGTGCACAATCACCAACACTTCAATTTAATTCACCTGAATTAAGCTTTGGTAATGCTGGCCAGCAGGGCGCTATTTACAAATTTAAAAATGTTGTGATTGGTGTTGATGCATTCATCAAGTTAAGACGCATTGAAAATGGTGCTTTCCTTATCAATATGGATGATAGCACATCTGGATACTATGAGGCATGGCAACCAGTTGTGGGTGGCCCATCAACCATTGGAAACGACTCCTATATCAAGTGGGACATTTCCTTCAAAACAACCGCGGGTTCAAACTACTCGTTTCCATCAATAAATATGTCGGCAATTGATATCGATGGAGACGATGTAAAAGTGAAAGAATATATCCGTGTTAAAGGATATTCATCTTACTCTGTGGCTCCAATAACATTAATGCAGATATCTACCATATCAAATGGCGATGATGATGCTTCAGCTGATTCAACTTCAAGTTTTGTTCATTTGCCAGTACTCCAGGGCATTGGACCAATCGACAGCCGTCCTGGTATCTCTGTAGCAGCAACTGATGTACGCCTGAACTTCAAAGTAAACAACCGGAGCTATTTTGAAATTACAACTGGTTCAATAGTTGTCAATAACGCGAATTCAGGAGCAATGGTTACTAATAGGAATAGCAGCTTTTATTTCAAAGATCTAACGATTGACGATGCTCCTTTACCTGTTACCTATAAGACTTTCAGTGCAGTGGCAAACGACAAATCAGTGAATCTTTACTGGATAACGGATACGGAAAGAGGTCATAATCATTTCGAAGTTGAACGTAGCTTTGACCAGGTTAACTTCTCCACTATTGGGATGGTATTAGACGCTCAGTCTGTTACATCAGGAGGAAGACAATATAGCTTCAAAGACCAATCAACCGAATTGATCGGCAAAAGCCTTGTATACTACAGACTCAAGCAAGTTGATGCTGATGGAAGGTTTACTTATAGTGTAATTAAAATGGTACGCTTTACGTCAATTACAAAAGCTTTTGTACAGGTATCTCCAAATCCTTACATGGATAAGTTGAATGTTAACTTCATAAGTGAGGATAAGGGAAAGGCAGAAATCAGGCTTATGAGTTTTTCAGGCCAGGTAATTGCAAATAAGCAATCTGAAGTGAATAAAGGTTATAATAATATCCAATTACTAAACCTCAACTCGATAGCTCCCGGCATCTACATTGTAGATATCATGATTGATGGTAAGGTAATTGACAAACAGAAAGTAGTGAAACAGTAATTGTAAAAAATAAATAAATCGTTTTCCAAACAATAATTCAGCAAGTGCCTTCACTTCATGTGGGGGCATTTGTTTTTAAAATATTATTGTTAATTCATGGAAGCTACAATCTCATCAATAGTTGTTTCCACATCAAAGAAATCAGACAGCTTTCTTATCACTGCTTCAACTTCGGAATCCGGGCAGCTGGCACCGCTTGTAATTAAAATCGTAACAGGGGTTATTTTCGTAAGATAATTTTCTGTTTCAGTTTCTACATGCGAATGCAGATCAAAATGCAGGATTTTTTCTTTCGATATTAGCTTATCAGCAGAACTAATAAAATAGGTGGGAAGTTTCTCTTCGCACAATTCTACGAGATGAGAGGTATTCGAGCTGTTGTACCCGCCTACTACGATAGCCAGGTCTGCCGGGGTTTCGAGCATCCCAAATACTGAAGTCTGGTTATCATGGGTAGCATAACACAGCGTATCCCTTGTATCAGCAAAATGATCATCAATATTTTCTTCATTGAGCTCAAACTTTTTGATCATACATTGCTTGAGGTATTCCGCAATTGCCTGTGTATCGCTGGCCAGCATGGTTGTCTGGTTTACTACACCGATCCTTTGTAAATCCTTTTCTAAATTAAACCCATCTGAATATTGTCCCTTGAACTCTTCATAAAATTCTTCGGCTGGTTTTTCTCCAAGAATGTATCGTCCAAGTTCAATAGTTTCTTCCATGTCATTCACTATAACGGTAGGCGTATTCGCAGCAGAATGACTAAATGTAGCACGGGTTTCTTCATGCCTTACTTTTCCATGAACAATTATTGAATAGGAATTCCTGGCGATGGCTTCTGCCCGGTTCCAGACCTTTGTAACAAAGGGGCAGGTAGTATTATATTTTTTTACGTCCATGCCTTTGAGGCTCAGTTGTGTCTCCATATCCAGCGTGGTCCCAAAGGCTGGTATGAGCACGATGTCGTCAAACTTCAATCCATCAATTGAAATAATCGAATTTCCACGCGTGTCCATCAGGAATTGAACACCACGCCCCTTGAGATCAGCATTAACCTGGGGGTTGTGGATCATTTCACTAAGCAGGAAAATGCGTTTCCCGGGATTTTCTTCAACCGTTCTAAACGCGATCTCTATTGCATTTTCAACCCCATAACAAAAACCAAAGTGTCTTGCCAGGTATATTCGTACCGGCCCCAGGTCGAGCAGGGTAGGGCTGAAATCTTTTTTTAGCTTGTCAAAGTTTTTGCGCTGATCTTTAATCGCAGAAATGAATTGGCTCCGATAATTTGTGGGGACATTAAATTCCTTCATACTTATTTCCACCAGGTCGCTATTAATTAGGTCTGGC
>JBKJPO010000515.1:0-2717 GCA_046595095.1 Chitinophagaceae bacterium | reverse complement strand
AATAAGCTTGCAAGAGAGATTTCGCAACGCTGGATGAATATTAACAGAAAAGTGTATACCAATACGGGCAAAATGATGGAGAAATATAATGTTGTATCAGAGCACCTGGAAGCCGGTGGTGGTGAATACCAATCACAGGATGGGTTTGGCTGGACAAATGGAGTTTACCTTGCGATTGATAAATTGATGAAATCGTAATGGTCTACCAACATGCCATCCCTCTGGGATGGAAAAACGCTGCACCGCGGATCGGCTACCAACATGCTATCCCTCTGGGATGGAACCACGCTGCACCGCGGATCGGCTACCAACATACCATCCCTCTGGGATGGCAAAGCGCTGCGCTACGATCTGCAATAGGAAGGGCGTTGGTTACTGAACAATAAATACCTTTATAGAATCTAAATCTTTGATCATGCATAAAATAAATATCTCGGAAAAACTTTCAATGTTCGATGATTATTATAATCCAAGAATTATCGGAGCACTAAATGGACAGCATGTAAAGTTGGTAAAATTGCAAGGAGAATTCATCTGGCATAAACATGATAATGAAGATGAATTATTCTATGTTCTGGAGGGCACATTAAAAATGGAACTGAGGAATGAGACGATTGAAATTCACAAGAATGAATTTTTAATTGTCCCGAGAGGTGTTGAGCATAAGCCCGTTGCGGAAAATGAGGTTTCAATAATGTTGTTTGAACCGGCTACAACCCTCAATACCGGGGATGCGGAGGCTAATGAATTAACAAGGACCACTTTGCAGGAAATCTAGCTGCTGCTCACTTTCTTAGATATCGGGGATGCAATTTTACACAACCTTTTTCCTGTCATGTTTTGTTATGCTATCACTCCCCATCACCTGGAGCAGCTTTTAACATGTTGACGCAGGTTTCTATATCCTCAATAGTGTGCAATGCATTCACAATTAAACGATTTATTACTTCAGAGGTTGGTGTGGGATAAGCGAATGAAGAAATGATAATCTGATGTTCATAAAAATATTTTTCCGACCAATTCTGTGGTAAAATAAAAATGGGTAATCCTTTACCGTGAGCAACCGGGCTGTGATTTCCTAATAATTTCTCCATGAGTTCAATATTATTAAAGAGCTTCAACCGTTGTTCTGCATATAATTCCTGTCCATTAACGAAGGCAAATGCAAGGGAAGGATTGATTGCGGTACTCCCTGCATATGCTGGCTCCCGGCGTAATTGAGCAGCCCGATCCCGGGAACAGCTCACAGCACCGCCATGAATTGAGAAAGCTTTAGATAACGAATAACTCAGGATGTATTCAATATTATCTGACTTTGGTAAAGTGGAAATAATACCCTTTCCATTCTCGCCAATGATACCGATACCATGCGAATCATCGATTATGCAGGTTATAGCAATTTCATTATTGATTTCTTTTAAAAAATCGAAATCATTGACCTTGCTTCCCATGATATTGACCGCATCTGCAACGATATTGATTCGATGATGTTTCTCTTTGTTTATCTGCTCTACTCTTTCCCTCCACCAGGTTTCGAAATTTACCTGTGAAGATTTATGGTTCCCGGCTAAAGCAGGATGAGTACCAGGTGATACGAGGCATTCTTCAGATGAAATAAGTGCTGAAACCGCCTGCGCTGCGAGGTAGCCTGAAGAAAAACTTACCGTTTCTTCCATGCCGGTTATTGCTGATAATTGACTTTCGAATTGTTCGTATAATGCAAGCCGGGTATTTGAAATACGGGATGACGGATAAAGCATGCCATACCTTTCCATGCCTTCCCTCGTCAATGCTTTGAATACTTCCAGGCTACCGGTACCAAGATAAGCATATCCCGAAAAAAACAGGTAGGCTTTACCGTTAATCATTGCGGTTCTCCCGGGTGTACTGTCGAGTTTCATCATTGCGCTGATCGCTATTGATTAAAATTTGCTGGCTTCTTTTTTTCTATCGAGAGATTTTTCCATGAAGCATCCTTGATAATTTTTCCAAGATAAATAACCTGGCCAATATGATAAGGGTAATGCGCGATTTGCCGGTTTATAGCATCGATCACAAAATGATCTTCAGCACGGATCTGCACTTTGTGCAGTAGGTCTTCTGCTGTTAAACTGCTAAGGGTATTAAACAAACGATGCCAGCCCTTTTCCCACAATTCCAAAAGTTGTTGCTTATTGAGGTGTTGGGATTCAAATTCAGCATCACGGTTGCGCCAGTCTTTTTCACCATCGCTGCTTAAAAAATCGGTCCACCTGCTGATCATGTTTCCAGCCATATGCTGGATAATAATTGCGAGGCTATTAGACGTTTCGTTAGGCATAAAATAAAAATCATTTTCATCAAGTTGCGAAAAAGTCATATCCCCGAGTTCTTTGTAATATTTTAATCTTGTAATGGATGATTCCAGGTAAATGTTTCCCAGGGACATTTTTAAAATTATTAATGGTTAATGATAATTAGAATCCTTCAGCGCTATCGTCACCACGTTTATCTGCGATGGCAATAATTTTTTTTCTGATGTTGCCCGGGGTTATCAGTATGAGTTCTGTTCTGCCTATAGGATCTCTGCGCCTTACTTTATATCCCATACGCTCAAGCTCCTGAGAAACTTTTATAGGAAAATCCTTTTCGATAAATACACTATCCGGCAACCATTGGTGATGAAATTTCTGTTTGTTTACAGCATCTGCAGGAGAGAGTTTAAAGTCGATAATATT
>JBKJPO010000480.1:0-12925 GCA_046595095.1 Chitinophagaceae bacterium | reverse complement strand
TGAATGACTTATGATCTATGTTGAATGGGTTGAAGCCATTTCTTCTTTATTTCTGCCATGGGTTTTGAACCCTTTACAAGTGACTTCATGGTAAATTATCGAGTAGAAAATATTGAGGCAGTTGTAGAACAACTTATTAAAGCCGGAATTGTAATCCCTAATAAGATCCAATTATTTGACTATGGAAAGTTTGTTCACATCATGGATCATGAAAGAAATAAGATAGAATTGTGGGAGCCCAATGATTATGAATATGATAAAATTGTAACCGGTCGAACAAAATGATTTTCCCGGGTATCATTAATGGGCAATGATATTAAAAAATGTACCCGACACAAATTGAGCATTAAACTGGATTGATCAGTTAATCTGGAAACACAGCCTGTTTCCTTTCTTCTTCAGGCCATTGCACAGCTAGTTTTCCATTTCCAGCTATCAAAAAATAAATGAGTAATCCCAGGACCAGGATGGAAAGTAACAGTTCTGAATATGGTCTAAATACACCGTCATTTGTGTTAATGAAAAGAACAGCACCAATGAGAATCGGTATCTGTATGAGACAGGCAAATCGTGTGAGCATCCCCAATACCAGCAGGAACCCTCCTACCAGGTGTGCAAAAACAATGTAATGCCCCGCTAATAAAATCGCAAGTGAACCAAATGAAGTGTTAGTAGAGATAAGACTGTTGAGTTCACCAAGATTATTGAGGTAAGTAAAGCCTTTGTAAACAAGAAAGATACCCAAAGCGATACGTACTATATCCATCCATTTTGGATGATGCGTGTCACCCCAATGCTCGATGCGTTCCAGGAGATTCATATACTAAAATTTAGGTGGTAGAAAAGAGCTTATGCTAATCTACTCATTTTGCAGCGGAATAAAAAACCCTTTTTCTGCATCCCGGGAATTATAGCAGGCCATTTTACCCCACCTAATAATTCTCACCCACCAATAAATAAATGCGGGTAGTAAGATATGCTCTGCTTATTTAATTTGGATTATAAGACCCGTTTTTAATCCCTTTTAAATTTTATAATTAATAATAATGTTTTATGAAAAAGTTATTACTCGCTTTTTCTGTATTCGCTTTCGCGAATACAGCATATTCTCAAAACGTTAGTATCACTTCAGATAGTTCTGCCCCCGACCCAAGTGCAATGCTGGATGTGAAAAGTACCAGCCGGGGTATGTTGATCCCAAGAATGAGTACTACACAGCGCCAGGCAATAGCAAGTCCGGCACAGGGCTTATTAGTTTTTGACAATAATGCAAATACCTTTTGGTATTTTGATTCAGCCAACTGGATTGAACTGGTTACATCAGCGGTGGGCAACAGCAAGTGGACACAAAACGGTACAGATATTTATAACAATAATACCGGGAAAGTTGGGATCGGCACAAATGTTCCCGGCGATAAATTAACAGTACTATCTCCACCAAATAGCTATGGTATTACACATTCAGATGGCACAATCCGGCTCTCAACATTTGTAGGTGGTAGCGCGGGTGGAGCCTGGTTAGGTACCCAGAGTAATCATCCATTCCACATTTATACAAATAATGGTTCTGCCCATGCTACTTTCAATACCAATTCAACAACAGATTTTAAAGGCACTAAATCTGCAATCAGTTTGTATGATGGAGCCTCGCAGGCGGGAAATTTAAAAGCTGATGTGCGCAACCTGGAGATCTCTGCGAGAAAAATTTCACAACCAGCAGTCACACTACCAGGCCACCTGATATTCCAGGTTGATGAACCAGGAAATCCTCCACTAATACCAAACCAAACTTCGGGTAATGTTGGAATTGGTACCCGCTTCCCTACAGAAAAACTCACTGTTGAAACACCATATAATACTGAAGGCATCTCACATGTAAGTGAGAATGGTGGTGGTGGGCGAATCCGGCTATCCACGAGAATGGGTGGTGTTTCGGCAGTTATCGGAACTTTTTCCAATCATATATTCCGTCTTGTATCAAATGGCATATCTCAAATGCACATCTATCCTGATGGCAATGTTAGCATTGGTACGGACAATGCTGTGGGATATAAACTTTCGGTTAACGGTAGTATAAGGTCAAAAGAAGTGGTTGTGGAAAGTGGCTGGGCTGATTATGTTTTTGATAAGTCCTACAAACTTCGCCCCATAAATGAACTCGAAAATTTCATCAACCTCAACAAACATTTACCTAATATTCCGTCCGCAGATGAGATATCAAAAAAGGGATTGCATCTTGGTGATGTACAAAAGCGAATGATGGAAAAGATAGAAGAAATGAGTCTTTATATTATTGAACTCAATAAAAAAATAGAGAAACTTGAAGAAATAAATGGTCAACGGAAAAACTGAAATACCGACAAACAGTTATTCAATCACCATTTTTAAATTGATTTTTATGTCAAAAAATAAATTGCTTTTTTGCGTACTTCTTTTCACCGTTTTCATTTTTACCGGGTATGCGCAGGAGACTATAAAAGGTACGACCACAGCAAGGATCCACAAAATGAATTTTAGTGAGCTTGCACGTTATGAACAAACTAATCCACCGGTTCAGAATCAAAAAATAACTCCAAACCAGGCAAAGAAAAAACCAATAATAATAAATCCTGTTGATGAATCAGTGCCTGCTTTCAATGGAAAAAAAACATTGGTTGACTTACAGGAAAATTCTTCATCAGTACAACGGCCAACAGAATTTCCATGTAATAATTTCCGTGCCCTTGATGACGATGGCAGCAATAATCCACCTGATGTAAATGGTGCAATTGGTTTTGACTACCTGATGACAACTTTGAATACACAGGTTCGTATTCAGAATAAACAAGGAGGAATGATCAGTACAGTTTCTCTAGCAGGATTTTGGGCTGGCATTGGCCATACAGATATTTTTGATCCCAAAATCACTTATGATCCTTACGGCAGAAGATGGATATTTGTTTGTTGTGCCACACGCTCGGCTGCGGGGTCTGCTCTATTGGTTGCTACTTCAGATAGTCCTGACCCAACAGGTAACTGGAGTCAGTACGCGATAGATGCTGATCCCGGAAATACTTTCTGGTTCGATTATCCAAGCCTCGGATTCAACCGCAACTGGATAGTGGTAAGCGGCTACATGTTTAATATTCCCAACATTGCCGGAACTCCAAGAACAAGGATGTGGGTTTTAAATAAAGATGAATTATATGCATCATCAAACACAATATCTGTCCCAACTTTTGACCGCACTGATTATTTCCATATCAGCCCTGCCAACACTTATAGCTCTACAGATAATACTCTATGGTGTGTAACCAGGCATAATAATAGTTTTAATAATAGTGGATTTGTAAGGCTTTTTTCAGTTACAGGCACGGGTCTTAACCCTGTATTTAACCAGGGAAATATTGTAAACATTGGTGGTGCCTGGAGCACTACCGCTGTTGACGGACCTCAGCTTACATCAGCAACATTAATAAATTTAGGTGATGACAGGATATTACAATCTACATTCAGAAATGGGTTGTTATGGTTTGGCCACAACATCTTTTTACCTGAACCGAATCCGAATACTTGTGCTGCACAAATAGTTTCCATCAATACTGCCACAAGCACTGCGACTGAAAATATAAGGACAAATGTGGATGCCAATAATATGACAGCATATCCCAGTATTTCTGTGAACCAGAATAATGATATCTTTTTTGGCTATTCTACATTTGGAACAACGCATTATGTGAGGGCTACAATCTCCTTTAGGCGATCGGGTCAAGGATTTTTCTTTTATCATTTTAAAGATGGAGAAGATTGGTTTGTAAATTTTGATCCCCAGAGCAGGAACAGGTGGGGCGACTATTCAGCAACCTTCATCGATCCCGAAGATGATATTACTGCATGGACAATTCAGCAATATGCGAGGCCGAGAGTGGGTATTAGTAGTTTCTGGGGAACATGGTGGGCTAAAATATGTCCGGGATCATGTACAAATGACTTCTTTCTTTCAGCCCCAAATAATAATGTTATGAGAAAATATGAGGCAAATAATATAATAATCTCTAGCGCGCAGGTAAACGGAAGTTCATTTATAAAATATGATGCAGGGGTTAGAGTAACGTTGACGACGGGTTTCCGGGCATCGGCGGGTACAAGGTTCCAGGCTTATGTTGAAGGATGTGGTGGATTCAGGTAGATTTTTTTTGTAGATAATTATTACGTTCAAATAGAAATGATTCTTAATTGAGCAAATATGATATATTGATATCGTTCTTCTAAAGCCTATGAAGCAAATAGCTGGCAAATTCTCTTTTGGAAAAAATTAGATACAGTATTCAACCGGTAGAAGTTTTCAATTTACTAATTTGTGTATACGGATCCTTTCCTTAGAATAAAAAAACGAAGAGAACTTAATTACCTGTTAATCGTATCTATCTTGACCAAATTCCGAATCATATTTATTTTATTTATTCAGTTCGGTGTTGGAACATTTGCACAACCCACTGCAATGAGTTTCAAGAATATTAGTATAAATGAAGGGCTCTCACAAAACAGTGTGGTAGACATAGCAATAGATAGTGCAGGCTTTATATGGTTAGCTACCCAGGACGGACTTAACAGGTATGATGGAAAAGAGTTTGTAATATTCAAAAAGAATTTTGACGACATCACTACACCTTCTGTGAGCAAGCTTGGTAAAATCATCCCGGGAAATGCCAAAATCTTCTGGCTTATTACCAGTGGCGGCCAGGTGGAGATGCTTGATCTCCTCACCAATTCTTTTATAAAATTAAATATGGCAACAGACAGCAACAAACTGCCTGTTATCACAACACTATTAAACGATACAAAAAATATACTATGGATCGGCACGGAAAGAAATGGAATTTTCTCCTATGATCTAAGCACGAACAAGCTAAGCAGGCGAATATTCGTAAATAATAATGGCATTTATCCAAATGTGCAATCAATCTTCCAGGATGCAGAAGAATTCACCTGGGTTGCTACAAGTAATGGGCTTTGGCAGACACTTAAAGATCAAAAATCTGTGCATTTTCTCTCAACCATAAATTGTAGTGTAATCACGAAAGATCAAAATAAAACAGCCTGGGCAGGGACATTGGGATCTGGCATTTATAATAAAAAAAATGGAACAAATGACTTTATTCAATTCACCGGTTATGGGAAGAATGCAGAATTACCACCAGGACTTGTTATTGAAACAATTCTGGTTGACAAGCATAACCGGCTGTGGATAGGTACATATGGGAAAGGCTTGTATATAGTTGATCAAATTAATAACACCATCCGGAATTTTATTTATAACCGGAAAGACCCTTATTCCATTGGATTTAATGATGTGCTTTGTATTAAGGAGGATTTAAGCGGAGGAATCTGGATAGGCACAGATGGTGGTGGTGTGAGCTATTACCACGAAAGCAATGATTATTTCCCATTATATTCCATTGATAACCTTCCCGAAAATATTTCAATTGCACCTGTGCGGTCAATTACAACAACCTCAAAAGGCAATATCTGGGCGGGTACTTCAAACAGTGGCTTAACGGAGCTGGATCCACGCAATAATACACACAAAACCATCCATTTTGCACCTTTCAATAAAGAAGTAACTATCAATGAACGCGTGGTATCTCTTGTTGCAGATGGCGATGAAGATATCTGGGCAGGCACACAGGGAAATGGACTAATTATTCTGAATAGCGAAACAAAAGAGATAAAAAAATGGTTTCATCCAGGTGCTACAGGTAAAAACAAGATACCCGACAATACTGTATGGTGCATGTATAGAATTGAAAACTCAAAAGTTTGGGCAGGGACCCGGAATTCAGGGCTTTGCCTTATAGATAAAAATAGCGGGCTTGAAAAAGTTTTCATGAAGCACCAGGGATCGAACAGTATTCTTGAAAATAATATCCGTACAATCATACCCATAAATGACAGTGTGCTATGCCTGGGATTTGAAAATCTGGGCGTACAATTTTTTAACAGAAGGAGTGAAAAATTTTATTCTCCAAAAGAAGGATCTGCAAACAATCTTGAAAATCATACTATACGATCGTTACATTTCGAATACCCTTTATTGTGGATCGGTACTTTAGGAAATGGGCTAATTGCATTGAATACAGTTTCAGGAGATAGAATTGCTATTACTGATAAACAAGGCTTACCAAATAATACAGTATATGCAATCCTGAGCGACAGGTTTGGGGTACTTTGGCTTAGCAGTAACAAGGGGATTTGCCGGTTTAATCCACCCCTTAATCTTAATAAAGTAAATCATACAAACTTTAATGTTTTTACGGATGATGACGGATTGCAAAGCAATGAATTTAATACAGGAGCGTATCATAAATCTTCAGATGGAATGTTATATTTCGGTGGGATTAAGGGTCTCAATAAAATAAATCCTTTAAACTTCACAGGCATATTGAGGCCAATGGAAGTGATGATCACTAATGTTACTATTGACAACCTACCTATTGCAACAGACACAAATCTTGCTTATAAACAACTCCTTGAACTTTCATATAAAAATAATTCTATTGCATTCAATTTTGCATCCCTTGATTTTGCTTCTCCAGGTCAATATAATTTTTATTACCAAATGGATGGTTATGATAAAGAATGGATAGATGCCGGGAACAGGAGCTATGCTTCTTATACGAATCTGCCTCCCGGCAAGTATGTTTTTAAAGTAAAAGCCGTTAACAATCTTTCAGCTGGTCCAGACAGAATCAAAACAATTGTAATTAAAATCAAACCCCCATTCTGGATCACATGGTGGTTTATCAGTCTCACTATTATTTTAATTACTTCCCTGGTGTACTTATTGGTGCGAAGAAGAATAAAACAGATCCATAATGAAGCCGGGTTTAAACAAAGGCTTGCCGAATCGGAGATGATGGCATTACGGGCCCAGATGAATCCGCATTTTATCTTCAATAGCATAACGGCTATCGACAACCTGATTCAGACAAATCAAAAAGATAAAGCAACGATCTACCTTACACGATTTGCACAATTAATAAGATCCATCCTTGATAGTTCAAAAAATAATTTAATACCTGCTCATAAAGATGTGGAGAGCCTGAAACTTTTTTTGCAGCTGGAACAATTCAGGTACAGCGATAAATTCAGGTACAACCTCTCTGTTGATCCCGAGATTTTAAACAGTGATATTAAAGTTCCACCATTAATAATCCAACCATTTGTTGAAAATGCAATCAATCACGGGCTAATGAATAAAGAATCACCGGATCGTGAACTCAATATTGAAATATGTTTACAAAATGACTATCTAAAATATACCGTTACAGATAATGGTATAGGCCGTCAACGTGCCGAAGAACTAAAATCATTCAATAAACCGGGCCATGTTTCGTATGGGATTGAGATCTCTACAAAAAGGGTTGATCTCCATAATCATAATGGCAGCCATCCTTCTGTGGTGATCTCTGACCTGGTTAAAGATAACATCCCCCAGGGGACAAAAGTTGAATTATGGATATCGATACAATAAAAACGCAGACAATGCTTAGAGCTATTATTATTGATGATGAAGAGAACAGTCTTGGTGCTTTAAAACAGAAGATTAAAAAACATTGTTCGTCAGTCGAGCTGGTAGCAACCTGTTCAGGACCCGCTGAAGGTATTTTAAAGATAAATTCAATAAAACCGGATCTTGTATTTCTCGATATTGAAATGCCTGGAATGAATGGATTCAACCTGCTCAATAATGTGGATTATAAAAATTTTGAAACAATTTTCGTAACTGCTTATGATCATTATGCAATCAAGGCAATAAGAACAAGCGCATTCGATTACCTGCTCAAACCGGTAGATATTGATGAATTAAAAGATGCAGTAGAACGGGTGGCTTCAAAAATTCATATCCATGCATCTGATGACCGGCTCGAGATCCTTCTTGAACAATTGGCTCATCCCAAGAAAGAGATTAAAAGGATTGCTATCTCGACAAATGAAGGCTTAAGGTTTATAAAAACTGAAGATATCATTTACCTCGAGGCCAGTGTTAATTATACTTACATCCATCTTGCAAATAAAGAAAAACATATTATCAGCCGAACAATAAAAGTGTTTGAAGAAATGTTACCTGCCGACACGTTTATCAGGATACACAATTCTTACATTATTAATAAAGAACATTTGGAAAAATATATCCGCGGCGAAGGCGGACATGTTGTACTAAGCTCTGGGGTTGTACTGGATGTTGCTAAAAGAAAGAAAGCAGATTTCCTCCAGGCCATCGGCTATTAATAATTAAGCATTACTACGCTACTTTGAGCAGGCTAAGTTTACTCTTACTGAATTTCTTTTGTGTATAATCAAGCGTGAGGTTGAAATTCTTTACTTTTTGTGAAGGCAGTTCGTACATAGCGTCGGTGAGGATACTTTCACAGATACTACGAAGTCCACGTGCACCAAGCTTATATTCCATAGCTTTTTCTACCATGAAATTATAGACATCATCATCAATGGAAAGCTCAATGTTTTCTAATTCAAAAAGCTTCTTGTATTGCTTGATCAATGAATTGCGTGGCACAGTTAGAATGCTTCGCAAAGTTTCTGCATCCAACGGGTTGAGATAAGTTATTACGGGCAAACGGCCCAACAATTCGGGAATAAGTCCAAAGGCTTTTAAATCCTGGGCATTTACAAACTGCAACAAATTTTTACGCTGAAATTCCTGGTCTTCTTTATTCACATTAAAACCAATTGCATTGGTATTGATCCTGCGGCCAATAAGCCGGTCAACACCATCAAAAGCACCGCCACAGATAAATAAAATATTTGATGTATTGAGCTTTATCAGTTTTTGTTCAGGATGCTTGCGCCCGCCCTGAGGTGGCACCAACACATCCGTACCTTCAAGCAATTTCAGTAAACCCTGCTGCACACCTTCTCCACTTACATCGCGGGTGATGCTTGGGTTATCACTTTTGCGAGCGATCTTGTCAATTTCATCAATATACACGATGCCACGCTCAGCTGCAGCAACATCATAATTGCAAACCTGGAGCAAACGACTCAAAATACTTTCAACGTCTTCGCCCACATAACCAGCTTCAGTGAAAACGGTAGCATCTACGATGGCGAAGGGAACATTTAGCACCCGCGCTATTGTTTTCGCTAACAAAGTCTTGCCTGTACCGGTTTCGCCAACCATGATGATATTGCTCTTTTCAATCTCAACCTCATTATCGATTTTCTGATTCAAACGTTTGTAGTGATTGTAAACTGCAACTGCCAGTACTTTTTTTGCATCATCCTGGCCAATAACATATTCATCAAGGAATTTCTTCAATTCCATGGGTTTCTTTACAGATAATTTATAGCTCGAAGTTGTTTGGGCCTTATCGGGTTGAAAAACCAATTCCTGGCCAATGATTTCCTGGGCATGCTCAACGCAATTCTCACAGATATGCCCTTCTTGCCCGGCAATTAAGATTTTTACCTCATCGCGGCTTCTACCGCAAAAAGAACAATGTAGTGTTTGTTGTTTCGCCATGTTTTAATGCCTGTTCTTACTGTATTTGGTCACCAGTAACAGGTTTCTACTTTTTATACCTGCAAAATTAAAAAAACCGCGTTAACCTGCGGATTTTCTTTTGACAACTTAATCATATTAAACGTTGCTTACAGCCTTTAATAACCTGGTTACAATTTTTCTATGACCTGGTCAACGATACCGTATTTAATACTTTCATTTGCATCCATCCAATAATCCCGGTCAAAATCCTCCATAACTTTCTCCACTGTCTGACCACAATTTTCGGCTAAAATCTTAGCACCCAGCTCTTTAGCCTTCATTATCTGGATAGCCATGATCTCCAAGTCAGCACTGGTGCCCTGGCCGCCGCCACTGGGTTGATGAATCATTACTTCTCCATGTGGGTAAATACTTCGTTTACCTTTTTCACCACCACTCAGCAGAATACTTCCCATACTGGCAGCCATTCCCATACAAATCGTACTCACGGGAGAGCTAATCATTTGCATCGTATCATAAATAACCATTCCACTAGTGATGACCCCACCCGGGCTATTGATATAGAATTTTATTTCTTTACCCGGATCAACAGCGTCAAGGTAAAGCAGGCGGTTGGTAATATCCTTCGAACTCTTATCATCCACCACACCCCATAGAAATATTTTGCGCTGCTCAATAAATTTTTTGTCAAACATGAAACCACCTGACATCATTTTCTCCATCGGGTTATCAGGAATGCCTTCGGGTATTTCTTCTTCTTCCATGCTGAAATTCTTTCGATATAAATTCATATTCAATGATCAATGATTGATGAGTAATCAGTTTAATTTTTTTTCTTTTCTTGAATTAATGAGTAAAACCTCATCCACTATGCCATATTCCTTTGCTTCGGGAGCTGTCATCCAGTAATCACGCCGGCAATCATTACCAACTTTTTCTACGGTCTGCCCGGTATGGTATGATAACACATCATACAATTCCTGCTTTAGCTTTCTTACTTCGTTAACCGTTATTTCCACATCAGATGCCTGGCCGCCTGCACCAGCACTGGGCTGATGAAGCATTATCCTCGAATGGCGCAGTGCTGTTCTTTTTCCTGGCGCCCCTGCCGACATTAATACCGCTGCCATACTGGCTGCCATACCTGTGCAGATGGTCGCTATATCAGGCGTAACAAATTGCATCGTATCGTACAATCCAAGCCCCGCATATACGCCCCCACCTGGTGAGTTTATGTACAATTGAATATCTCTTGTTCGATCGGTACTTTCCAGGAACAACAACTGAGCTGTTATGATATTAGCCACCTCTTCTGTAACAGGATATCCAAGAAAAATTATTCTATCCATCATCAACCTGCTGTACACGTCCATTACGGCAATGTTCATAGGTCTTTCTTCAATAATGTTGGGGGTGAGGTTTGTTACATTATGTTTGAGGTAAGCGTCGAGTGTATTTCCGTTAATTCCTTTATGCTTAACCGCGTATTTTTCAAATTCTTTTCCAGGATCCATAGTTGAAATTTAATTGGAGAACAAATATAATGGTTTGAAGTTCCCAAATACTGTGCTATTGTTCAATTAGGACAAAATGGCAAGGAGATCGTTAAATACTGTGTAAAGATCTCTCCCATCTGAGAGATAGGCGCAGCCAATCTCTACACAATGACGCGACCAAAAGATCTTACATTCTATAGGCGGATTTCTGGCTTACTGCGCCTGCCTCGAAAATATAGCTATTCCTTGCGAACACAAACCATAGGAACGAACCATGGCTTCAACAAAAAAAAACGATATAATACTGCACCGGTTTTTATCATATTCTCCATGGCCTCAGTTCGTGTCTCCACGAACCGAAATCAGTAGTCTTAATGATGATGATGTTGCATCCCATTCAACTCATCAGCTGTTACTTCCTGTTCTATGGGTCTGGAATGATCAGCAGCCCATTCAAATACTTTCTGGGTTATAACTTTGCGATATGTGCTGTCCACTTGCTTTTCATCTTTCATCATCCTGTCTACATAGCTATCCATCCATGATGTGTCTCCGCCGAGATTCATTTGTGCAAAATATTGCATGATGTCGCGCTGCATATGTGTACGGATCTCTTCTTGTGTTACATCAAGACTATTTTCGCGGATCAACCTGTCTGTGATCAGGGTCCATTTTAACTGGTTGGCAAATGACGGAAATTCTGACTCTACTTCTTCATCGGATTTTTCTTTTTCGCTACCATTTTTCAACCATCGCTTCAGGAATTGTTCAGGAAACTCGATTGGCGCTTCAAGAAACAAATGGTATATCTGGTCCTGCAACTGTATCCTGCTCTGCATATCCCAATATTTCTGAATCTCTTCTTTTACTTCACCGCGGAAAGCTTCTTCTGTTTTGATTTCCTTACCCTGAAAAACTTCATTGAAGAATTCTTCATTAAGCTCTCTTGGCTCCACGAGTCCAATTTTCGTAATGGTGAGGTTAAAATATTTCTGTCCCACAGCCTCATTACTTTTATCCAGGCCAAGATCACCAACGAGCCAATCTTTTTCCTGTCCCTCAAATGCAGTATCGAGTTGGATATGAATTACCTCATCTATTTTCTTGCCCATCAACTGGCTGCGTATCGGCTCTTTGAAATATTTTACAAGTAAAGAATTATCTTTTTCGACACCAGCTTCTACCGCTTCACCGGTTTCATTTGCTTCGGCAAATTTCAGATTCAGTACACTGTCTTCACTGGTTACCGTTTCGGGCTCGGTCATTTTACCATGTCTTACTTTGAGACGCTCGATTTCCTCATTAATCATTTCTTCAGTTACCGATACTTTGTGTAAAGTAAGTGGTGCAGTGGTAAGGTCAGGAATCTGGAATTCGGGTTTTAGACCGATTTCAAAATTGAAGTCATAATCTTCCGGGTTATTCATATCGAGCTTGCGCAGATCAGAAGCGATGGGCAGGGGCTGTGCGAAAATATCCGGTTTTTCTGTATTTAGGTATTGACCAATTTCTTTTTCTACTGCCTTTATCACCTCATCATAAAATATTGAAGCGCCATACATTTTTTTAACCATTCCTGCCGGCACCATTCCTTTCCGGAACCCCGGGATATTCGCTTTTTTACTGTAATCTTTCACAGCAGATTGGAAGGAGGGCAAATAATCTTCTTTCTGAATCTTTACAGTGAGTTTATCATTTAATAAACCAATATTTTCTCTTGTAACTGAAGCCATAACATGTAATTGAGTTCTTATAAGGAAATCTACTTAAAATAAAAAATCTCTCAACCTGAGAGACCCTTAAAGCCCTCTCCCGTCTTGGGAGAGGGCAGGGATGAAGTGCGCATGGAGGGACTCGAACCCCCATACCTCGCGGCATCAGATCCTAAGTCTGACGTGTCTACCAATTTCACCACATGCGCAAT
>JBKJPO010000472.1:0-5251 GCA_046595095.1 Chitinophagaceae bacterium | reverse complement strand
TTTCATTATTATTTCTTGAAAATCTACCAATTTGCAATCCCCAGGTTTGTAACTGTTTTTTGGCAAAACGAATCGCGCTAAATGGAATCCTGAACTCAGCAACCCAGCCATCATTTTTTATACTCGTTTTACTTTCCCACACTGCATCCCATGTACGATCAAGATTATTGCCACCTGAATTAGAAATCTTTGCATCACCCTGGACGCCAGCAGAAGTTACCTGGAAAATAAATCCATTTTGTTTATCATTATATGTATCAAGACCAATAGAAAAATAATCGACATCCTGCCTTTCAATTGCATCCCTGGCTGTTAGTTGTTTACGAATTTTTGAAGGATCATCGTACAAGTAGGCAGCGATGTAAAGTGCCGAATTATCGTATAGTATTCTCACTTCCGATTTCTGCGTAGGTGGTTTTCCAAAATCGGGGAAAGCAATGGTAAATTCTGAAAGTAATGGCGCATTACTCCAGGCAGTATCTTCCAAACTTCCATCTATTTTTATTGCCTGGGTTGTCTTAATTGCCTGTATGGAACGGCGTTGTGCCATCGACATGAAATAACAACTGGAAAATAAAGTAAGCAATAATAGGGGCCGCATCAATAAAAAAAATTAGTCAGCAAAGATAATTTACACCTTTCATGTTTAACCATTATTACATGAATGGAGGCACAGTATTAATTATACACATTATTTATTTTTTCGCCTTCGCAATTCCTTCTTGATCAACACAAGTTCACGCCCTGTTTGACCGCTTACTGAGGAGTTCTCCTGGGCTCTGCGCATGAGATAAGGTATTACATCCTTGATTGGTCCGAATGGAAGATACTTACTTACCGTGCAAGCTGCAGCAGCGAGATTAAAAGTGATGTTATCACTCATCCCATAAAGTTGTGAAAAATGGATATGAGGATGCTGGAATGGGAAGTTATTCTTTACTAATAATTGTGTTGCGTAAAGGTTTGAATATTCGTTGTGAGACGCAACCACGAGATAAAGTTTATCCAGGCGCTCAATACAAAATTCGAGTGCGAGATTATAATCCCTATCAGTAGAGATCTTATCAACCTGGATTGGGGAGGGATATTTTTTTTCTATGGCCCTTCTTCGTTCCTTTTCCATATATGCTCCCCGCACATTTTTGAAGCCAGGAATAAAGTTGCGCGATTCTGCAAAAGCAAAACTTTTTTTAAGGAAATTCAGCCTGTCGTGTCTGTAAAGTTGTAACGTATTATAAACAACTACAGTCTTCCTGTTAAATCGTTCCATCATCTGCATTGTAAGCGCATCTACGGGATCCTGTATCCAGCTTTCTTCTGCATCAATCAATACTCCCACATTGCAATCAGAAGCAGATTGGCATATTTCAACAAGCCGGTCTACAACCCGACTCCACTCATTTTTTTCATCAGCACTAAGTATATCTGCGTTTATCCTTCCCTCCACGCCACTCATCGGATCCTGGGCCGCATCCAGCTTTTCAAGCAAGGCAAATCTTGCAAATCCGGTAAGCTTGATACTCATTAATGGAATATTTTTCTGCGTAGCGGCATAACGGATCACATCGATGAATTCATCTTTTGCATGATCAAAATTTTTTTCGCCTTCCTTCCCTTCTACCCCATAATCGAGAATCACTTTCACTCCATATTGTTCGAGTTTATCTGCAACTATGGCTGTTTCTTCAAGTGTTTCCCCGCCTTCAAATTGGGCGAAGATTGTTTTCCGGATTAAACCATTCACCGGCAGTCCTGTTTTTATGATCCATGGCGTGAGTCTTGTCCCTAATTTAACCAGCCAATTGATCCCCATTGTAGAGAAAAGAAAGCGAGCCTTCCTGAGTTCTCTATCATCCTTGTATGCAAATGCACAAGCTGTGTTATCAAAGGAAATGTTCATATAGAATCAATCGTATTAGAATTTATACCTGCTACATAAACAATGCTTTTAACTCCTCTGCATCCTCTGGTTTCATCTTACCCCCAAGTATCAACCTGATCTGCCTTCTTCTTAAAGCTCCCTCAAATAATTTTTGTTCTTCTTCAGTTTCAGGAACGGCTTTGTCTACAGCTCTTGATTTACCATTAGGATCAAGAGCAACGAAAGTATAATACGCTTCATTGCTTTTGTACCGGTACTGCTGTATAATATCTTCACCCCACACATTCAAATGTACTTCCATACTGCTGTTGAAAGCGCGGCTGAGCTTCGCCTCGATATGAACTACATTACCCAACCTGATAGGGCTGGTAAATGAGATATTATCAACTGAAGCAGTAACAACCGGGGCATTGCAATGTTTACTCGCAGAAAGTGCTGCCGCTATATCCATCCAATACATTAAACGACCCCCCATCAGGTTGCCAAATGTATTCGTATCATTCGGCAATACTAATTCTGTCATTATGATTATGCTTTCGCTAACTTTCTTCACTCCCATACTTAATATTTTTGCGAAGATATGCAATGGTGCAGTGGAAAAGGCAGGGACATATCGGGGACCAGGATGAATAAACGGTAATGGTATGATTCACTGTAAAGTTTTCCAATCATTTTTGCTCATCAACAATCAAATGGTGCCTTCCCTTCAGCATAAATTTTTTACTCTGTTCGATTGCGTCCATTACCTGATCTAAAATAACCTCTGAAGGATCATCATAATTGATATTCATAGGGGGTTTGAAATTTATTGTAAGCAATGAACCGCGCTTTTTTAATTTCAGTCCGGTCTTGTTGAACGCCCGCCAGAATCCCCGTATTACTACCGGGATAACAATTGGCCTACAGTTTTTGATAATGAACGCGGTTCCTTTTCTCCCCGGTGCAAATGGTTTTGTAGTGCCTTGTGGGAATGTGATAACCCAATTATTCTTTAATGCCCCAGATATCTTCCTTGTATCTGAAGGATCTAATCCCCTTCTAACTTCTTTGCCCTCGGTTCGCCATGTACGCTTAACCGTTATAGCGCCAGCCATGGCGAAAAGCCGGCTTATCCAGCTTCCGCGCATGGTTTCTTCGGCGGCTACATAATGAACGCGTGTAAATGGACTGAGCAAATAATAAGGCAGTCCAAGCTTATTTGTTTTTCGCCATTTTACTGCGCAAAAAATATGTAAAAAAGTAATAACGTCAGCAAAATAAGTTTGATGATTGCTTACAAATAAAACGTTTTTCCGGGGCAGATCCCGGATGTGCTCAGTTCCGGAAATGCGGAGTTTATTAATTATGACCAACCCAGGATAAGTGAATATGCCTACAAAAAAATAAATAATTGATTTGATAAGCCTTGTTCTCTTAAGGCTCTCCATCCATCGCTTCATTATTCGAAAATAATGGATTATTACTAATGAATAATGGTTAATACTTTATTGGTTAAGTTTGGATGTAGAACTGAATTAAGGACGCTCCACAACTGCTATCCACAATTGAAGAATTCTGATTATAGTTCTGTGTTGCCAAATAGCATACTGCCATTAACAATTAACCATTTAACAATTATCAAATGATTTATTCTGCTGCAATTTTTGATATGGATGGATTGCTAATTGATTCAGAACCTCTATGGATCGAAGCAGCATTTGAAGTGTTCAGCGAATACGGCATCAGCCTATCTCCCGGGCAATACTCGCTCACCACTGGTTTGCGTACAACAGAATTTGTAAGCTGGTGGTTCGATCAATTTAAAGTTGATAAACGTTCCTGCGCAAAAGCTGAAGCAGATATAATCCTGAAAGCAATTGATAAGATTCAATCGAAAGGAAAAGCAATGCCGGGTCTTGAACATATTTTCAATTTTTTTATTTCAAGGAAAATGCGGATTGGTCTCGCTTCATCTTCACCCATGAGCCTGATAGATGTTGTGATAGACTACCTGGGAATCAGGAATCACCTGCACAGTATTTCTTCTGCCGAAAATTTAATTTACGGAAAGCCACATCCGCAGGTTTACCTGGAATGTGCCGACAAAATGTACGTTTCCCCTCTTTCCTGTATATGCTTTGAAGACTCTTTCAATGGCCTTTTATCAGCCAAAGCCGCAAGAATGAAAACAGTTATTGTTCCTGCGCATCATCAAAAAAATGATCCACGATGGGTAATAGCCGATCTGAAAATAGCATCCTTGATTAATTTCAATGAATTATTGATGGACACGATATGATTGTAAATTTTTTCAGAAAATCTCTGAATCTGACTCCCTTTAGTCCTTTTTGAATTCCAGTGCCATAGAGTGATAATCGCAACAAAAAAGTTGAATAAATTAGCGTGTGTTACTTCCTAACCAGAATAGGTACGCGCTATTTTCAAGGGTAATTTCTTTGAGAAAGGAGAAGATTATTCCAATGATCAATAACCTCGAAATTGAATCCTGGAAAAAATATAACTATGTCCTCGATGGAAGTGCGGGCATGGAAACTACAAATTTGGCGGCTCGCCCTCCCGGGCCATCTTCAACCCATACCTCGCCAAGATGTGCTTCTACAAGGGATTTAACGATCGACAGCCCAAGGCCGGATGTACTTTCTCCGTTTGTAGGTTTAGCATTCAATCTTGTAAATGGCTGGAATAATAATTTACGGTCCTCATCATTGATACCCGGGCCATCATCGATTACTTCAAAGATGGCCTTTGCATTTTCCTGGCGTAGGTTAATGGTGATATCTGAAGACTTTGGAGAATATTTGATCGCATTATTAATCAGGTTATCAATTATTTCGATGAGCTTATTTTCATCTCCTAAAACCAATATTCCCGGAGTGGTATTTAAGTGCAATACCTGGTCTTTAGTTTGCGCAATTACCTCATTTGTGCTTACAACCCTGCCAAGAATGTCAGATAAGTCCAGGGTGCTTAAACGTAATTGCACTACACTGGCTTCAGCACTGGCTGAGTCAAGAAGTTCATTAATTATCCTGGTCATTTTTTTGCTGGAGACATTTATGCGTTCGCACATTTCTGCGATGGCTCCCAGGTCCTCTTTCTCTTTACTTATTAGGTCTGCCCATAATGGAATCGTAGTTAAGGGCGTTTTAAGTTCATGGGCGGCTACATTTAGCATTTGATTTTGTTTAAATATTGCAGTCCTTGCCGCAAGGCGTAATTCGAGTTGGTCAATAAGTATGTCAGCAAGATTTTGCAAGATCTCTTTCTCGCCTAATGATAATTTTTTGGGGTGCTTACCAATCACGCAAAGTGTTCCAAGATTATACCCGCCACTTACCTGCAAGGGTGCAGCCGCATAGAATTGCAGGC
>JBKJPO010000321.1:0-7449 GCA_046595095.1 Chitinophagaceae bacterium | reverse complement strand
TAAGCACCTATAAAAAATAAAGCAGTGCTGACAAATAGTATATGCGTTAAAGGGACATCATTCATTTTATTAGAATTACATCTATAATCTATTCAGTTTCTTCATTCAAATTATTTAATTTCATTTCTATATCTTCTTTAACAATTGTTGCGGAGCCTTTCATTGCAATCACAATGCACCCGATCATTGCAGCGAGTAATAAAATACTGACCAGTTCAAATGGCAATACATAACCGTGTTGAGTGGTATTCAACAGGTGAGTTCCTATATTATTCACATTTGCATTCAGCGGTTGGTTACTTGCAGGTTGGAAATCATATTGAGAGATCAATGAATAGCTAAGAATAAAACCCAGCAATACTACGACAGCAGCAAAGATAGAGCGGATGAGTACAGGCTTTGCCATTTCATTCCCGGCTTTTTGTGTAAGAAAAATGGAAAAGATAATGAGTACGACAATTCCGCCGACATATACAATGATCTGCACTGCCGCGATAAACTCCAACTGGAGCCAGAAAAATAGTGCGGCTATGCCTACCAGGGAAAATAGCAACCAGATAGCGGAACGAAAAATTTTTCTTGTCGTCACGGCAAGCAAACCTGTTCCTAATATGAAGGCGGAGATGAGATAAAAGATTATTGCTGATGCACTCATTCGATGCCCTCCCTTATTTTTGACCCGGGTTTATTCAATTTCTTCGTTAACAGGCTTCGGTCGTACACGCTGTGTTCAAAATTTTGCGCCATCTTAATTGCATCTGTGGGGCAAGCCACGACACACAAATTGCACATCGTGCACAATTCAAGATGATAGATAAATGTATCTATTGCTTTTTTCTTTTTCCCATCAGGCTGTATGTCAAACTTTGTAATAATCTTAATAGTGGCATTGGGACAGGCAATTTCACATGCTGTGCAGCCGGTGCAAGCATGCTCATTATTCTCGTCGTGTAGCATCACCACTTCACCACGAAACCGTTCCGGCAATTTCATTTCATCGCGATTGTCGGGATAAAGCTGAGTGATATTTTCTTTTCGATGTGTAAAATAATATCCAGTCCGCTTCATGCCTTTTAGCAATGATTTCGTTGCATTAAAGATATCCGAGATGTAATCTTTTAAAAACAATTGATGAATTTTATCTTTATGAAGATATTTTTTTTTGAGACTGCCATTGTCCCTGTTATAATGCTTTTACTGCCGACCGTGCACCCTTTAAAAATGCCAACCCATGATGGCAATCAATGTTATTAGTAATAAATTAAACATACTTATCGGTAACAAATATTTCCATTCGAGATTGAGCAGTTGGTCGATGCGGAGACGGGGGAAGGTCCACCGAAACCACATAATGACGAATATGAGAAAAAATACTTTACTAATAAACCAGATCGACGATGGAATATAATCCATAATATGATTGAATGCCGTCCAGTTTCCAATGTGCAGTGGCATCCAGCCTCCTAAAAATAAAATTGCACCGATGGAACATACGATGAATACATTAACATATTCGGCGAGAAAAAATAAGGCGAATTTCATTCCCGAATATTCTGTGTGAAAACCTGCTGTGAGTTCGCTTTCGGCTTCTGCCAAATCGAATGGTGCACGATTAGTTTCTGCGGTTACTGCAATTATAAAAATTACAAATGCAATTATTGCAGGAATGTGGCCTTTGAAAAGCCACCACCCGTTTTGTTGCGATGCAATGATCTCTGAAATTTGTAAACTGCCTGTGAGTACAACAATTGAAATGATGGATAGGCCTGCAGACAATTCGTAACTCACGATTTGTGCTCCGCTGCGCATCGCACCCAGCAAAGAATATTTATTGTTGCTTGCCCATCCCGCCATAAGAATCCCGATTACAGAAATAGAAGAAACAGCGCTCACATACAAAATACCGATGTTCATATCCCATATCTGGAATCCCTTTGCAAAAGGGATTGGAGCGAGTATCAACATTGAAGTAATGATAACGATATACGGGGCAAGATTGAATAAAAATTTGTCGGCACCATTTGGAGTGAGTCCCTCTTTCATCACAAGCTTTAAAGTGTCTGCAACTGTTTGTAATGAACCCGCATATCCAACCCGATTAGGGCCGAGACGAATTTGCATGTAGGCAGAAACTTTTCTTTCCATCAAAACCAGGACTAAACCCAGTACTGCAAATAAACTTATTGCAGATATTCCTACGATGGCAAATTCGATCAACAGAGCTGTTGTGGGATTGAATGTATTATTCAACCATTGATGAACAGAATTTGTTATGCCTTCGAGACTAAACATGGTTTCTTCCCTTAACGGGAGTAATTTTTATTTGTTATAAAAAAGATCAGATCCTAATTTTGTTTTGCCTCTTAATTTTTTATGCATAATAAAGTTTCCCTTAGAAATTGACCAGGAAGTTTTCCTACCTGTCAATATCCGGTATCACCAAATCCAATGTTCCCATGATCGCTACAAGATCACCTATCTTATGTCCCTTTGCCATGTGGTTGAGCGCAGAGAGATTAGAAAATCCCGGTGAGCGAAATTTTATCCGATAAGGTGTAGAGCCCCCCTCGCTAACAATGTACACACCAAACTCCCCACGAGCTGTTTCTACCCTTGAATAAAATTCTCCTTTTGGTAATTTCAAAACTGCTTTAGTCTTTGCCTGGAAATCCCCTTCCGGAATATTATCTATTAGTTGTTCAATTATAGACAGTGATTGCCTCATTTCCTGCATGCGAACCATGTATCGGGAAAAACAATCGCCACCGGTTTCAAGGATCTCATCAAATTGTAACTGGCCATACACTTCATAAGGATACAATTTTCTTATGTCGCAACTTACACCACTACCCCTTGCTGCTGGTCCTGAGCAACCAAAGGAAATGGCATCTTCTTTTGAAATATAGCCTACATTTTTCATCCGGTTTTGAAAAATAATATTCCCAGTTACCAATTCATCATATTCATCAATTTTTGATTTAAAGAGCGTGATAAATTCTTTTACATGCTTTTCAAAGTTTATGTGCAGATCTGACATTACACCACCGGGTACGATGTAGTTCATGGTTAATCTCGCACCACATGTTTCTTCCATTATGTCATTGATTGCTTCGCGTTCTCTGAATGCATGAAAGAAAGGAGTGAGTGCGCCTACATCCATTGCCATGGCACCCCACCAGAGTTGATGTGAAGCAAGCCTGGTTAGTTCATCCATCAATACGCGTATTACTTTCGCTCTTGAAGGAATTTCAATTTGCAAGCCTTTCTCCACGCATAAAGCACATCCATGATTATTGATGTGTGAAGAAAGATAATCCATTTTGCTCGTTACATAAATGAATTGCCTGTACGATAAGCTCTCGCACATTTTTTCAATGGAACGATGAATATATCCCAGGTGTGGTTCTACATTTCTTATTGTTTCGCCATTAAGCGTGATGATGAGATGTAAAACGCCATGCGTTGACGGATGCTGGGGACCTATGTTGATGACCAGGTCACCTGCTGGGCCATCTAAATCTACGCCCCCGGTTGACGAAGAAATCTTTGAAGGATCGCTTACTATTTCCGTTTGTCTATACATTTTTCGCTTGCTTATTCTTTCCGCTTGGTAAGGAAAGCATTAGGCTATAATTTTATCATATTAACAGGATCATCATAATCTTTACGCAGTGGCCATCCCACCCATTCATCGGTCATAAATAATCTTCGCAGATCGGGGTGATTTAAAAATTTTACTCCAAACAGATCATATACTTCCCGTTCATGAAATTCGGCTGTGCGCCAGGTATCAGAAACAGTTTCTATTTCCGGGTTCTCCCTGTCAAGCTTTGATTTTATAACAACCGTATGATGATGTATAGTGGAAGAGAAATGATACACCATGGTTAAATGCGTTTTCCAATCGATACATGTTAGGCAAAACAGATAATTAAAAGTAAATGATTCGTTGGAGTAAAGTTGATGTGAAATCGATTTCCAATCGGGAGCTTCAACATTTAATGTTAACCATTCTCCTCCCTCCTCAAATGTTGCGGAAGGAATAAGTTCAGTTAGTTTAATTTTTAATTCTTCATTTGTCATGAATCATTCTCATTTCCAGGTTCAGTTAGAAGTTGATGATTTTTGCTTAATAATTATAAATTCGCATAGACAGATTGAGATCATTTTCCTGTTTTGATCTGCTCTCTCGTTGCGCCACTCTTTATTTTTTTTTGCAATGAAATTAATGCATGCAATAATGCTTCAGGTCTTGGTGGGCAGCCGGCAATATACACATCAACAGGTATCACATGATCTGCGCCTTTTACAACAGAATACGTGTTATAAAAAAAAGGGCCACCACTCGTTGCGCATGCACCCATGGCTATCACATATTTGGGATCGGCCATTTGATCGTACAACCTTTTCAATACAGGCGCCATTTTGTTTACGATTGTTCCTGCAATGATAATTACGTCTGCCTGTCGTGGCGTTGCTCTTACAACTTCAAATCCAAATCTTGACCAATCATATTTAGCAGCAGCAGTCGACATCATTTCAATTGCACAACAACTTGTACCAAACACCAATGGCCACAATGAATTTGAACGAGCCCAATTTATCACTTCATCGAGTTTACTTATCAATATACCGCCCCCCGCAGTTTGATGTACTTCTCCTGGAAAAGAAACAGGTTCACCTGCCGCTTCGCTAATTAGAGGAATATTTTCAGTAGTACTATTTAATTTACCGATATCCATTAATGATGCTTTTTTATTCTCCTGCGTAGATGCAGGATTTTTACATCCATTTCAGTGCTCCTTTTCTATGTGCATAAAGAAATCCCATGAAAAGAATAAAGAGAAATATAATTATTTCAACAAAAGCACTAATTCCAACTTGTTTTACCACAACTGCCCAGGGATATAAAAAAATCAATTCCACGTCGAAGATGAGAAAGATGAGTGCAAATAAATAATACCCGATATTGAATTGATTCCAGGGACTGCCATGTGTGGGCACACCACATTCATATGCCTCTCCTTTTTGTGGATTTTTTGTTCCTTTAACCAAAATTTTCGACACAACAATTCCACCTGCCGAGAAGGCTATTGCAGCAATTATGAGAACGATTAGTGAAGATGCTCCCATGAGTAATTATTTGATCATTCACAATTTACGAAGTAAAATTTATTAAAATAAAAATTTTACCAGCCCATATTTAAAGCTTCAACAGCCTTTATCTCAAGACTAATATCCCATTCCCGGTTTAAGAATAAATATCCGGCCTTTGCAAGGTGTTTTTGTACATTCACTACCCGTTCATATTTGGGGTTGCTTAGTCGCAAACCTAAGAATGATTCAGGTTTCGCATTGTAAAGAGCAAGTATCGAATCCATTGTGAATCCTTACGAATTAAATAAAAAATATGCAAAGTATTTTTGTAAATTCATATCTGTTCATATCCTAATGAATGCAAAGTCTAAGGCTTAACCTTAATTTTCAAAGTCCCATTATCTATTTTGATGCTTTCTTGATGTATCACTTTGTTTATAAATAAAATAAAACTATTATGAAAAAAATCACCGTGTTCCTACTCGCATTAATTTGTGTTGGAGCCTATGCACAGGAATGTAAGAACTATTATTTTCTCACTGGTAATTCTGTTGTGGAGATGACCTTATATGATAAAAAAGGAGAGGTAAACGGAAAACAAACATGGACAATAAGTGAAGTAAAAAAAGACGGCAGCAATTACCTGTCAACCGTTAGTACGCTGATGGTTGATGAAAAAGGTAAGGAGATAACAAAATCAACCGGGCAATATAAATGCGTCAACGGGGTATTGCAGGCTGATATCCGTATGAACATGTCTAGCCCTTCAGGTCAGAATACTTCTCAGAATGAAGTAACCTATGATGGTAATTATATCGAATACCCTGCGACAATGCAGGCTGGTCAGTCATTACCGGATGCTGAGGCTACCATAAGTATGAAGAACCAGGGTGGTATGGCGACTGTATTGAATTTTAAACTAACAGGCCGCACGGTTGTTGATAAGGAAACAATTACATCTCCTGCAGGAACCTGGGAAGCTTTTAAAATCACTTATGATGCAGAGATGAAAATAAAAATCGCAGGAATTGGAATCCCAACAAGGATGAAAGTGACTGAATGGTTTGTCCCTGGTTTTGGGATGGTAAAAAGTGAGACTTATACTAAAAATGGTAAGTTAATGGGATCAAGCATGATTACTTCAATCAAAAAATAGGACGGACACATCTTTTTAGTCAAATCTCAAACTAAGATATCGCCTCCTTGTTTAGAGCTACAACCTTTCCATGGTTTTTATCCTATTTTTGTGGATAATAAGCCGTTACCATGTCATTTTCATTTGAAAATAAAGTTATAGCCATCACGGGTGGTAGCACCGGTATTGGAAAAGCCTTGATAGATGAACTTATGCATCGGGGTGCCAGGATCGCTACATGCGGCCGTAATCAGGACAAGCTGTATAACCTCCAGGTATTGTATGCAAACCAGGTGCTGCACACTGTGGTAGCCGATGTAAGCCGGGAAAATGACTGTAAAAGATTTATCGACTCCACTATAAATACCTTCGGTGGTATCGACATACTTATCAATAATGCCGGCAATTCAATGAAAGCCCTCGTGCAGGATACGCAGATAGAAACTCTAAAGCAGGTTATGGATGTAAATTTCTGGGGAACTGTTTTTTGTACCAAATTTGCGCTTGATACAATTATTGAACGCAAAGGATCGGTCGTGGGTATTTCATCTGTAGCCGGATATCGTGGTTTACCGGGGAGAAGCGGTTACAGTGCAAGCAAGCATGCCATTAATGGCTGGCTTGAAGCGCTTCGTACCGAGATTGGAGAAACCGGGGTAAATGTGATGTGGGTAGCTCCGGGTTTTACAAATTCCAATATCAGGAATGTTGCCCTCGACGGAAATGCATCGCCAAAAGCAGAGAGCAACATGGATGAAAGTTCACTCATGAGTGCTGAAGAATGTGCAAGACATATCATCAATGCCATTGCTAAAAGAAAGCGTACATTGGTGCTAACCTTTACCGGTAAACGCGCAGTATTTATGAATAAATTTTTCCCGGGCTGGTCGGATAAGCTGGCAAGAAAATATTTCTTCAAGGATGGTAAATTAAAATAAGGAAAAGATGCATCCCTTTGACACACACCAAAATCATTAAATCTCTTCGACTATTAAATGCCAATACTCACACTTACCACAGATATCGGGCGGCAGGATTTCCTGGTAGGTGCAATAAAAGGGCAGTTACTTCAGAATGCACAGTTAAGCATCATCGATATTTCGCATGAAATCTCTCCATTTAACTATCCACAGGCTGCATACGTTTGTCGAAATGCTATAAAAAATTTCCCTGCAGGTACTTTTCATGTTGTGCTGGTTAATCTTTTCGATCACCGG
>JBKJPO010000218.1:0-3091 GCA_046595095.1 Chitinophagaceae bacterium | reverse complement strand
CGGGTATCGTTTTGTATGTTGCCCAATGCTTCAATAGATATTTCTTCGCTGCTTGTTTTAATAGTTGTTACTGGAATCGTTGTTATTATAAACTCGTTGGTTGGCTTTAGTAAATCTTCTAATTGTATGTTGGTTATTTTTTGTGCATTGTTTTCTTTCTTAATTAAGTCCATACCACAGATGGGACATTTACCAGGCTTGTCCCTAATGATTTGAGGATGCATTGAACAAGTGTATAACTGCTTGCCTTCTGAAGCATCATGTATATGGGTTTCACTCTTTTTTTGCTTGCACGAAGTGCCTGCAATAACAAGTGTTATAGTAATGAGGCAAAGCCACAGGTATTTTTTATCCTTTAATAATAACATCATAATTCAATCTTATTTAACCTCTAATATTCTTTCCAATTCAGCCTGCATTGTTAGTAGCTGCCGCAACTGGTTCAAGTATTCAAGTTGTGTTTTGCTCAATGCGTCCCATGCATCTAACAGGGTAAACAATTGCTCTGTATTTTGCTGATAACCCAATTGCATCACCTGGTAATTCTTACGTAGAGCTGGTATTATGTTCTCTTCAAAAAGTTTAACCTGTTTTTTCTTTGCTTCAATATCTGCACTTATACCAGTAGCCATGCCTGTGGCTTCATTTAATAGTATTTGCTTTTGCTGGAACAGTGCTTCTGACTTCCATCTTAAACTTTCTACATTCGCTTTTGATGCCCGGTTAGCTTTGCCCAAAGGTATTTTTGCCATGCCCATTAAAGTGAATTGCATAGGAAAGCCACCGAAACCGAACATGTGGTCGTACCGGATGCCAAACTCTGGTTTTACTTTAGTTCTTTCTGCACTTTGCTGTAAGTAGGTTAGTTGTATATCCCTGTCTATTGCCCTTATATCACTCCTGTTGTTTAATGTGGTTGTATCAAAAGATGTTGCTGTAAAATCTTTAATTGTGTAAGTTGTATCTATATCAAATGCTTCATACTTATTCCTATTCATTAATGTATTTAAACGTATGCGATTTTGGTTGCTTTCATTTTCTAAGTCAACCTTCCTACTTAAAATATTTCCTAATTCAGCCTTTGCTTTATAGTAAGCACTCAACTTATCAAGACCATTTTTATATCTTATTTCTGCATCTTTAATCATGAAGTTTAGCAGCCTTTCGTTGTCATTGAGCACACTCATTTCCTTTTTGAGTATTACCCATTGGTAGTAGTTCTTTTTCCCTTCTGAATACAACTGGTTTAATTCAAACTTTTGTCTTTCCTTTTCTGATGCTGATATACCTTGCATATAAGCCGCTTCTGCATCCTGCTTTTTCTTATTTGGAAACATCTGTTGGACTGACAGCATATACTGTCCCATGCCTGTTGCTCCATTATCGCCTTTCTGCCATAGCTTAGGATTGTATGGTGTCATCCATAAGCCTGTCCCGAAATCTGTAGGCATCCAGCTTCTTGCACCCTTTGCAGCTTCATCCAATGAACGTATTTGCGCTGCATACATTTTTGCTGTTGGGTTATCACTGTCAATTGTTTGAAGGATTTCATTCAAACCTGTTATTTTTTGTGCATTAACCATGCTACCAGTTAACAGGATTAGAAAGGTTATTATTGATTTTATTTTCATGATTAATGTTTTGCGTCAAGAACATCTATTTTTCCAAACTTTCTTAACTCATACTCTTTGGTCATTAAAAAGATTAATGGAGTAACTAATAATATATGTGTTGCAGAAGTAAGCACACCACCCACCATTGGAAGCACTATCGGCTTCATTACATCGCTGCCCACTCCTGTGCTCCACAATATTGGTATCAATGCAAATAGTGAAACGGAAACTGTCATTATCTTAGGTCTTAATCTTTTAGCTGCACCTGCTATTACATATTCTCTTATGTCCTCTTTTGTAATAGTTTCTTTTGAATTACCTTTCAAAGCAACTAACTGCTGCATAGCATCATTGAGGTAAATAACCATAACAATACCTGTTTCAACTGCCAAACCAAATAGTGCAATAAAACCTACAGCTACTGCTACTGAAAGATTAACGCCCCAGAAGTAAATCATAAATGCACCACCTATCAGTGCAAATGGAATTGATATTAGACTAAAAAATGCTTCTCTTATAGAATGAAAGGCAAAGTACATGCACATAAAAATGATTAGTAAAACAATAGGTAATATGAGCTTTAAAGTTTTCTGACTTCTTATAAGATTTTCATACTGACCGCTCCATTCGATAAAATAACCTTTCGGCATTTGTCCAATCATCTTATCTAAACTTGCTCTTGCTTCTTCAACTGTGCTTCCAAGGTCACGTTCTCTTACATTAAACAAAACAGTACCTCTTAATAATGCATTTTCAGAACTAATCATTGGTGGACCTTCTGTAATTTTTATATCTGCAACAGCTTCTAAAGGAATAGGACCTGAACTCAAAGTTTGTACTTGAAGTTGCTTTATTGCCGAAAGGTTGTTTCTAAAGTCCTGTCCAAATCTTGCATTAACAGAAAACCTTCTTCGACCTTCTACAGTGGTTGTTAGTTTCATACCACCTAAAGCGCTTTCTATTAAAGTATTCACATCATCTATGCTTAAACCATATCTTCCTATTTCTTCTCTCCTGATTGCTATGTCAATGTATTTACCTCCGGTTATCGGCTCAACATATAAATCTTTAACACCGTCAATACCTTGTAATGCTGTTCTTACTTTTTGAGCAAATAGGTTTATGGTGTCAAGGTTTTGACCATATACTTTTACACCTACATCTGTACGTATGCCTGTTGAAAGCATATTGATACGGTTAATGATTGGTTGTGTCCAGCCATTGGTAACACCTGGTATTTGAAGTTTGCTGTTTAGTTCATTTATAATTGCCTCTTTGGTAATATCTGCTCTCCATTCGTTACGGGGCTTTAGAATAACAATGGTTTCAATCATGCTAATTGGTGAATTGTCCGTAGCAGTATTTGCACGTCCTGCCTTGCCTAAAACATGCGCTACTTCAGGCACTGATTTTATCAGTTTGTCCTGCACTTGTAGTATTCTCTTTATTTCTGAATTTGAGACGTCAGGTAAGGTTAC
>JBKJPO010000198.1:0-4088 GCA_046595095.1 Chitinophagaceae bacterium | reverse complement strand
TCATATTTAAATCTTTTATCGCTGGGGAAAGTGTAAGCAACCTGGCCTTCAATTACGGTTACGGAACTATTGCCAATGCGAACTTTATTGCTGGCTGTAACAGTTGCATTATAACCTATTGCTGTAGCATTGCTAAAATTGCCGAGGCTTACATCTGCATTATAACCAATTGCAGTATTTTGGTCACCTGTTGTATTTACACTAAGTGCGCTATTACCCATAGCGGTATTAAAGTCTCCTGTTGTATTTGAATAGAGTGCACTTACACCATTTGCGGTATTATAATTTCCTGTTGTATTTGAAAAGAGTGCATTTTCACCATTTGCGGTATTATTAACTCCTAATGTATTTGAAAAGAGTGCACTGAAACCATTTGCTGTATTATTTAATCCCGCTGTATTATTTTCGAGTGCACTTGCACCGTCTGCGGTATTGCGGTAGCCGGAGGTATTGGAATAGAGTGCCTTAAAACCATTTGCGGTATTATCATCTCCAGTAGTATTGGAAAAAAGGGATTTGGAACCAACAGCAGCATTCCGGAAACCTGAAATATTATTATATAAAGCTGAATCGCCAACTGCTACCAGATTGGAAAGTGTTGTATTATCATATAAAGCTTTTATGCCTATGGCAACATTGCTGTATCCTGTTGTATTGCTATAAAGCGCTCCCAATCCATTGGCGATATTCCGGTTTCCTGTTGTATTGGAGTACAGTGCCTGATAACCATTGGCGATATTATGGTTTCCTTCTGTATTGTTATAAAGTGCCTCAAGGCCAATTGCAGTATTAAGCTGTCCTGTCGTATTGGAATAAAGTGCATCATTACCATTTGCGATATTATAGACTCCTGTTGTATTGTTATAAAGTGCCTTAAAACCATTTGCGGTATTACCAGATCCTTCTCTATTGGAAAAAAGTGCCTCAAAACCATTGGCGGTGTTACGGTTACCTGTTGTATTGGAAAAAAGTGCTTTAGAACCTACAGCAGTATTGCGAGTGCCAATTGTATTATTATATAAAGCAGAATCGCCAACTGCTACCAGGTTGGAAGTTGTTGTATTATCATATAAAGCTCTTATGCCAATGGCAACATTACTAAAGCCAGTTGTATTTGAAAAAAGTGCATAATAACCATTTGCGGTGTTACTATATCCGGTGGTGTTGGAATAAAGAGCAGCAACACCATTTGCGGTATTATTATTTCCTGTTGTATTTAAATAGAGCGCACCTGTACCATTTGCGGTATTAAAGATTCCGGTGGTATTTGCTTGAAGTGCATTTGCACCATTTGCTGTATTACTAATTCCTGTTTGATTACTTTGGAGTGCATTTGCACCATTTGCTGTATTAAGTCTTCCTGTTGTGTTGGAAAACAGTGAATTATTACCTGTTCCGGTATTATTATTGCCTGTTGTATTGGCATTACCTGCCTGGTAACCCCAAAATGTGTTAAATAAAACTGGATCTATCCTTCCTGAATTTATGTTATTAACCCTTACATTAAAAGGTACATTATCCATGGTGCCAATAAAATTTGTACCGTCAACCGTACCGGCATTTCCCGTAAGCAACCAACCAGTGCCACCCGATGGTGAGCCTGTGGCCAAATGCACCCATGCAGATCCGCTCCAATAATAATAACCGGGGGTAACTCCATTGCTTCCACCTGTTGTTGCACTATTGTATACAAGTAATGAAGTGGCAGGTGCACTAATAGGCGCGGCTACATTGGTTGCGGTAAGTGCTACCCTTGGTACCAGTAATCCTTTATTGGGGTTTTTTACATCCAGCATAGCGCTGGCATCGGGTAAACTACCATCAGCATTAATGCCAACGCTTTGTGCGTTTCCCTTCGACAAGCTCAGGATGGCGCAAACAAAAATTAAAAGTGTTGTGAGAAGATGTTTCATAAAAAAAAATTAATATTGACTGAACCATTATTTTGGGGATTATCAGATTAATGGGATTGAAATGCAATTTACATTTCTCTTTCTTCATAATCTTTTTCATCTCTCTAAATCGTGGTTCTCCAAAAGAGGCCAATTGACAGACATTTTTTATTTATTAGGTATTGATTTTATTGTTTTTGACAATTCCTGGATTGCCGCCTTCATCTCTTTATTATCTTTTTTAATTTCTTCATTTTCTTTTTTAAGGTCATCGATAATTTGTTGCTGTTCCTGCATCCCTTTTACCAATGGCATAATAAACTGGCTGTAGGCAAGGCTGTAATGGTCATTATCATTTGCCGGTGCATGTACACCATCAAAATTGTAACCTAAATCGTTTGCAATTTTTTCTACATCCTGCGCAAGAAAGCCTGTGTGCAATTGCTTTTCTGCGGTATAAGATGCAGGGTGAATGATATTATTATTTATGATACCTGTCTTTGTATATTCATCTAACTTTTTTGTATCAAAATAATAGGTAACAGGTGTAAGCTTTTTTATAAAATCCAAACCTGGTACATTTTCTTTTATATCATATTTAAATCTTTTATCGCTGGGGAAAGTGTAAGCAACCTGGCCTTCAATTACGGTTACGGAACTATTGCCAATGCGAACTTTATTGCTGGCTGTAACAGTTGCCTGGTACCCTATTGCGGTGGAATTGGTAAGCGTTCCAACAGAACCTTCTGCTGAGTATCCCAGGTATGTATTATTATCGCCAGTGGTTGAATTTCCGCCTGCATCATAACCAAGCGCTGTATTGTGTTCACCGGTAGTATTATTAGTACCCGCCGACTCTCCAATAAAAGTATTCTGACCAGCCGTATTTGCTTTGCCTGATTCAAAACCAACGAACGTATTAGAAAAACCGGATACATTAAAATGTCCAGAAGAGGTGCCAATGAAAGTATTTTTTATCCCAACCGTATTCCTGCTGCCGGAGGAATAACCAAGAAATGCATTGTTTTCGCCAGTCGTATTGGATACCCCTGAAGTATGGCCAATAAACGAATTAAAATTACCGGATATATTCTCCTGGCCTGCTGATTGCCCTATAAATGTATTGCGTAAACCACCGACATTTTTATTTCCTGACGCATGCCCCACAAATGTATTACTTTCTCCTCCCTGATTTGATTCTCCCGAACCTGCACCAATAAAAGTATTATAGCTTCCATTTATATTTTCAATACCACTAAAGTATCCAAAAAAAGCATTTTGATTTCCCGTAGTATTCTTCAATCCCGCTGATTCACCAACAAAAGTGTTTTGACTACCTGTATTTGCTTTGCCTGATTCAAAACCAACGAATGTATTTGAAAAACCAGAACTATTGCTAAATCCCGAAGATGCTCCAATAAAAGTATTTTTAATACCTCCTGCATTTGCATTTCCTGACTGGTAACCCCAAAAACTGTTCCCCGCAATATCTATCCTTCCTGCTTTTTGATTATTAACTCTTACATTAAAAGGTACATTATCGGTGGTGCCGATAAAATTTGTGCCATCAACCGTGCCTGCATTGCCGGTAAGTAGCCAGCCTGTGCCTCCTGATGATGTACCTGTTGCAAGCCGTAGCCATGCAGTGCTGCTCCAATAATAGTACCCCGGTGTAACATCTACACCGGTTGCGGTATTGTAAACGAGCAACGAAGTAGCTGGCGAAGTAACTGGTGCGGCAATATTTGTTGCTGTAAGCGCTACCCTTGGCACAAGCAATCCTTTATTTGTGCTTACTACCTCCAGCATAGCGCTGCTGTGGGGAGTAATCGTGCCAATACCAACATTTTGTGCACTTACAAATTGGGCCGTTAATACAGCAAATACAAAAAATAATAATGGTTTCATTTGAGTGATTTTATTCAGTTCCAAGTTGAAAAACTAATGGAGCGTGGACAATAGCGAAATGGGGTGAAATAAGAAGGATATATTTATCATTTAAACTACTCCTGATCACTGGCTTATTTTTATTTCTAAATCAGTTGGCTATAACAAATTGGATTGAACGGAAATAATTTTCGAGATTGTAAGTTACCGGGCGGAGGTTCATGATAAATTCTTTAAAAGTCCGATGTAAGCATTTTATTTTTTAATAAATTATAAAGGAGAAATTCATCTCACCAATATCGATTTGGC
>JBKJPO010000025.1:0-3446 GCA_046595095.1 Chitinophagaceae bacterium | reverse complement strand
GCAGTAATATCTTCAGTGCTTTAAAAATACTATTGCCATTTCCATAGATATGATGAGGTTCCGCACCGCTACCATTGTATTCAAGTATGGAATAATTGCGCCCTTCTTTTAAATCTTCCACTGATGTACATTTTATGTCATAACGTCCATAATAAAACGCTTTAGTATAGTGACTCAAGTCATCGAAAATTTTCAGTAACCTTTCGTCTTTTTCTAATGCAAGACTGATGAGGCGTCCACCACGGCTCAGGTTTAATGCAAAAGACAACCGGAAAATCTCTGAGGCAGGAATGATATCATTCAAATATTGAGCATGTTTGACTTTCATTTCCTTCAGCCTGAACTGAACCCGGGGATAATTTAAAATAAGCTCCCACAATGTAGATTTTCCATCACCGGTAACTTCAAGAAAACCTTTTTTCAGGAATCCGGTTATTGTGCCCTTGTCTTCATTTGGAAACCTGTAGTAAAAGACACTTACTTCCATTGGGTAAGAAATGAATTCCTGGATAATATATTCCACCGGTATCTTATCGTGGTATAATTTGAATGAAGCTTGATTCCCGATTATACGAAAGAGAAAACCCATCATGCCTTTATTTGGTTTAACGACAAATGGATAGATGAAGTGATTTGTCTCCATCAATTGTTGGGCTTCGTCAAATGAAATAGTTGGATCTATGAAAATACTTCGCGGAAAAGTATGCGGTGGTAACTGGTCATACATTTCTTTTTTGGTTTCACCATCCATACCCCCGAATGTGAGGGTAGGATTAGAGGAAGTAAAAAACCATAGAGAACGGGAGCGGATGCAATACCAGATCCAGGCAGGAATAAGCGGAATATATTTTACCCGGTATTCCCAATCTTCCCAATGCATGACCCGGTAAATGAATTTTCTTAGATTCATGTTCCCAAATTTAAGGGATTTGCTCTATTGGATTTGCAGCATCAGCAGGTTTGAAATGCGGGTCCCTTCGTAACCTCAAAAGCCCTGGCATTTTAATAAAACACACGACAGTATTACTCCTTAGGACAATTACGAATCCAGGAAGTAGTTTTCCTCTTTATATTAAAATAATGCATTCGGATGGTGAAATGGTTGAATTTTTGCAGATATAAATGATACAAATTCTGCCTGGGTCTCCCCAATAAAATTGAGTCCAGAAAAAGGCTCTTCGCAATAAGTTGTAAATAAGAAATTGATATAGATTTTGCGTTAGGATGGATATGGTTAATGCAGGGTGGCAGGAGTGTCACCCTTTTTTTTAAATAAAAATTGACAAAATTTCAGCTCGTGTAAATGAATCTATTATAGGCTTGAGTCGCACTTAAGTTATAAATTGCTGAGTTTGTAGTGATCATTTACACTTTCTTTTTTATCAGGATCAACTGTACTTTCTGAATGGAAACGTCAATAATTATTAAAGCCAATACTGCACGTGCACAATAAAGTTTCAGTTTAATTTGTTCAGTTGATTGCATGTCAGGATTTCTTTGATCTTATTAACCATAATCGGTGCACTGAGTAAATGCATGACGTGAAAAGTACTCGTACAGTTATTATACCAATAAGGTAAGGTCCTGATTTGGAAAACCTTATAAGTATTAATTATCCCGCTATTCCCGGTTTGATGAGGTTTAATGTTCTAACATTAATTATTCCCGTTAATTTTATTGATTGGAAATGGGGATTGAATGTATGTGCGGAAGAGGGCTTATTTGAGAAATCGCAGGTAGTGTAAATCGGAATAAATGCATGTTGATTGAATCCGGTATTATCGTTTTGTCCGAACTGCAATTATGTTTTGAGATTCTCCTTTATGAAAAATTATTATCTCACAAGCACAGAACTTCCCTGGCGCAGGTGAATCTTTCCATCTACATCTATAGCTTCAATTATCCAGACATATGCTTCTGTATTTTGTGGTACAGCAAATATTTTTCCATCCCAGCCGGGTTTATCAGTTTGCATCTGGAAAACGAGTTTGCCCCAACGATTGTAAACTCTGAAGTAATTTACTTTCTTAAATCCCATAAGTATTGGTCTCAGGTAATCGTTTTTATTATCTCCATTTGGAGAAAAAGCAGTTGGCACATAAATCTCAATTTTCTTAATGGTTTTCACCAGGAGTGTATCCGTTCATTGAAGAGAAATGGAATTATTTATTGCCTGCCTGGCGATCAATTTCCATTTACCTCTTTCTTTTCTCCACACAAGAAGTATGAAGAGATTAACCCGGCCCGGAATATTATTATCACTGGTTTCTGCATCAAGTGAATGGCGAATCACCGCTGTTTTGCCATGAATGGAAATGTTGGGATTGTTGATATCGAAGGTTATAAAACTATATTTCCCTGTATGAATATTTTGGATAAAATCTGCCTTGCTTTCCACCACACCATCTGAATGGCCATATGATATTTTATCCGAGATCAGTTTTTCCAACGCGGGTTTATCCGAATCAATCATAGCCTTTCTGAAAGTTTCTAATGCATTCTTAAGTTCAGGATCTACTTTCTTCTTTTTCTTCTCTTTTGAAATTTTTGCCTTCGCCATAGCGGATATGTTTATTTTAAATAAAGATATGGGTTATAGGTTTCTTTTTACGCTAGCTTTCTTCAATGCCCTGTTACCATTGCTGTTACTGATTTTCGCTCATTGAACGAAGTCCTAAAGTATGATCTTCTGTAAATGCTTCCACATTTCTTCAGCTACAAATAAATTTCCCTGGTCTGTGAGATGAACCCTATCTGTGGTTAAAATTCCTTTTTCCTCGTTTGGTTTGTTATTTGTTTTTAAATATTCCATGAACGCAGTTCTGAGATCGCAAACCGGTATCGAAAGTTCTTTACCCATTTTCCTGATGATATCTGCGTACCTGTTCAAATCCCCATCTAGTTCATTTGAATGATCATATCTTTCACCGACTACCGTGGGGGTGCATATAAGCAGTTTTATATTTTGTTCCTGTAATTTTTTAATAATTGCCCGGTAAAATTTTTCGAACTTATCCGCATCCGTTCCAGTCCCGAATGTTCTTTTATGCCATACATCATTAATACCTATAAAAATAACCACTACGTCGGGATGTTTATCAAGAACATCCTGCTGCATGCGTAAATAAAGGTCGGTAATTTTATTCCCGCTTAAACCTGCACCTATCAATTGAACCGAGTCTGGTTTATTCAGACGCCTGATGATGCTATCCATTTTTGTAATATAACCGTTAGGTTTAATACCGGATTGGGTGATTGAGTCTCCGAAAAAAATAACTTTTTTCTTCTTAGGTGGGGCCATAAACGACATTGATATTATAGATAATAAACAGAAACATTTAAATAAGTAATTCATAACGGCGTATTTTTTAATACAACACAAGATCGCTATTACTCTTTAATTAGTAATTGATAATTTGATAAGATGATTAAAAAGGGATTATTCC
>JBKJPO010000558.1:0-7957 GCA_046595095.1 Chitinophagaceae bacterium | reverse complement strand
CATATTCATGAACAGCGTTCCAGCTTGTTGATGTAGTTCCATCTCCGAAAGTCCATTTGGCCGTTGCATTTGTCGTTGTTCCGGGTGTAAGGTTATTGAAATGGATTTTGCGTGGATTGCTTTGATCAGGAGTGGTTGAGAAATTTACCTGCCTGTCGCACTGTGCAGTTACCACGATCACTTTACATATTTCCCGTACACAAGTGTTGCTGATCGATATCCTGAGACATACCTGGTATGTACCGGGCTGTGCATATACATGATCCGCATTCCAGGTATAAGCGTAAGTTCCATCTCCAAACGACCATTTGACAAATGGGTTAGCGATAGTAGATGGTGTGCTCGTATTGGTAAAATAGATCTTGTTGGGATGGCTGGGATCAACACGATGCGTAAAATTGGCAACCAGTGAACATGGTGGAGTTGCAATCACCGTAATTGTCTTACATACTTCACGAACACAAGATGCAGTGCCTGAATTATTATTTTTCTTTATCCTAAGACAAACTGTATATGTACCAGGGGTTGCATAGATATGCACTGGATTTACTGCTGTTGAAGAAGTACCATCACCGAATGTCCAGCGAATCGAATCAGAAGGCGATAAAGGTATAGAGGTGTTGTGGAAATATATTTTAAATCCATTTGCAGAATCAGCATGTGAAGTGAAGCTGGCAACAAGATTACATGGATTGGTAGCAATTACTGTGACTGTTTTACATATTTCGCGAACACATGGCACAGTTCCGGGAGGGCTGTTATTTTTCTTAATCCTCAGGCATACGTTGTAAACTCCCGGCTGTGCATAGAGGTGCAAAGGATTTACTTCCATCGACGTTGTGCCATCCCCGAAAGTCCATTTTATTGAATCTGAACTTGCGAGTGGAACAGAGAGATTTGTAAACTTAATCTTAAGGCTATTTAAGGGATCGGCCCCGAACTGGAAGTTGGCCACCAGGTTACATTGGATATTTATACCAACAGTAACTAATTTACATATTTCACGAACGCAAGCATCAGCACCGGTTGAGCTACCCGGTTTTTTAATCCTCAGGCATACTGTGTATGTGCCAGGCTGTGTATATGTATGGGAGGGGTTAACCGCAGTTGAACTTGTGCCATCACCAAAAGTCCACTTTATAGAATCTGTAGCCGCAAGCGGTGTAGAAAGATTTAAAAAATTAATCTTAAGACTATTTAGTGGATCAGGCTGGAAGCTGAAGTTAGCCACCAGGTTACATTGTGATGATGCAACAACCGTTACCGTTTTGCAAATTTCGCTTACACATGGTAGTGCACCGGCAGTAATATTTCTTTTAACCCGAAGGCACACATTATAAGTTCCTGGTTGACTATATAAGTGAACGGGATTTGCATCATTGGAAGCTGTACCATCCCCAAATGTCCAGCGAATAGAATCTGAGGCTAATATTGAAGGGGTGGTAAGGTTTCGGAAATTGATTTTTAATCTATTTAAAGAATCGGGATGAGAACTGAAGTTGGCAACAAGGTTGCAGTTTGTACTCCATAACTGTACTGTTTTGACCGTAGAATCTACACAGCCAAACACACCATTTGGAGTGATGCGCATGAATATGTGTTTAACTACATATGCCCCACCTGTTGCATAAGTATGAGTAGGTGCTGCCATCGCCGAGAATGTGCCATCACCAAAGTACCATTTATGCCGAACGGTGGGCGTATCTCCAACGATAACCGGGGTAAAATGTACTGTAAATCCACTGGTGATATTATAGTCGAAAGCTGCATTACAGGGATTGGTAGTTTGAGCGACGGATCTCGTAATAAATACTGCCAGGCAAAGGAGCAGTAGGGTAAAAATACGTTTCATACAAAATTTTTTAATGGTTTTAGGTTTTCCGGGTCTGGTATTCTAGGGTTAGATACCGCCTGTGTTGCATATGTTGCCTGAGGGGACTGAAATTTTTTCGGTCGAGAAGTTTTTAAGCAAAAGGGGTCTTCGATGCTTTCTTTTCTCCAAAAAAAATATACCATTTAAATTATGCCTCCGGGGCACTCACAATCAATAGGAATCTCTTACCAAAGTAAGAAATTTTTCAATCCTCTTTCTTACCGGTATCGCACCACCGGGAAATGAGTTTACCATAATGGAAAAAATAAGCTGTTTATTTTTTTTGGTTAAGAGGAAACCACTTAAGGCCACGTGGCTGCTCAATGTGCCCGTTTTTGCAAAAATGAATGTACTGTCTTTCTTATAATAACTGCTCAATGTACCCTGGCCGCCGGTAGGTAAAATATTTTTAAGCCGCTCAAATCCAAATTCACTTTTCATCTTTTCCAACAGGTATACAAATGATTGTGGAGTAAATAAATTATACCTGCTTAACCCACTCCCGTCAACCCATTTTGGTTTTTGCGGCAAACCTGCCAGTTCCTTCTTTAATAATGTATCGATCATCTTCTGTTCATCGAGATAGCCAAGCTTTTCATTGGCAGCCATTAATAATGTTTGCTCCGCAAAAAAATTATCACTGCGTTGCATCATCAACCGGAACATTGAATCGGATGGTTGAGACCTGATCAGGCGGATATCGCGGATTGGGTCAAATGATTGAACTGAGGTAAAACCTAAACTGCCAGATTTAAAGTTTTTTAAACTGTCTTGAAGCATATCGAGTACCAGTCGATCCTTCATACGTAATGGAATGGCGGTTGGCGAAAATTTGTTTCTTGAAGGTGTAAACTCAAAAACATTCTCCTGCTGCGCCCGTCTGATAAAAAAATTTTCTGGCAAGCGTATTTTTTCTCTTGAGCTATATTTAAATAAGTCTTCTGTTGGGATTTTACTATCATATCCAAATTGGAGAGAAGAATATGGAGAAAAACTTAAGGAGTCATTTTTCCAACCAATATTTATAACATTCCCATACATAGGAAGAAGGCTCCGTTCGGCCATATAATCATCATTGTAATCATCCCAGGCCCAGCCATAGCCAAGTGCATCAGTGCGCCAGGCATTTTTTACAACCTGGAAATTTGGATGTGATTTGAGAAAATTATAGAGTGGATGCGTTTTGAAATCAGGATGCAGAAATGTAGGGTCCCCGGTTGGGAAGATATAAGTTTCATTTCCGGAAATTTCATAACGAGCAGCAGGAAGCGAATCACCTAAAAATTTCAAGCCTGCATATAAAGTGAACAGTTTGGTATTACTTGCCGGGATAAAGTATTTCCCCGACTGGTATTCAAACCAGCGTTTACCCGTAGCCGGTTCGTAGATAATGATGCCAAGATGGGCAGGCAGCATAACGCTGTCCTGGATAAATTTATTGGCTTCTTTGGAAATCTGTCTCGATGCATTACATGAAGAGAGTGCTGCAAGTATCACCACCAATAAATAATAGCCAGTCTTAGGGTTCATGCATTATTATTAAATGGAAAGTCTAAAGCCTTCCCCCATTTACATTCTTTCCTGCGCCCTCAGCCATCTTTCCGGGATTTCATTATTGCTTGCATTTACATAGTCTTTGTAACTGCAGGCAATAAGTTTTTTGCTGGGTAATTGCATCCACCATCTCCCGGTTTTTTTGCTTTGATAAAATGTAGTGTCAATCTCAGTAAATGCGGTGTGAAATTCATTGAAATTCTGCTTCTCTTCCGGAAGAGATTCCTGTTTACTCCTGCTCTTACCATCAATAAAATACCAGATCATCTGCGCAGCCTGTTTGGCAGTAAGTTGTTGGTCATCAAAATCCGCGCGATAGCCGTAGATTCCCAGGGTACTTAATTCCGGGCTCATACCTGCATAGCGCATAAGCATACACGTATCCTCGCCCGTAAATCCATTAGGACTGAAACTACTGCCTGGAACATCGCTGTGTTTAACTGCGGAAAGGTCAATGCTCAATAAATTAGAATTCCTGATCACGGGTTCCATCTCATCGATCTGATCTCTTGCAACTCCTACGCGATAGCAATCAAAGTGAAGCTTATCCATTGTTTCAAGCATCCTTGGATGAACAAAGTAACTTTGAAAACCAATATGATTATAGTGCCTGGCATAAATTGGCTCGCTGGTAAGCATTTCCATAAGAAAATTCTCACTGCGTAAGGCAGATTCACCTCTGAGATCTATTATCGCATCAATAACCGTGGCCTCTATCATTTGCCCTAACTCTTTGTACGCATAATATTGAGCAAGGGTAAGATCGTGTGAACCGCCAAGAAGTACGACAAGTTTATTGTGACGCATAAGTTCGGCAAGTACGGTTTGAACCGCTGCGTAGCTATCTGATAGCTTTGCCCCCATTTTAATATTACCGATATCGGCGATGTGCACATCACTATGCCAAGAATGGAGTTGGTATAGTTCTTTTCTTATTGCATCAGGTCCATGTAATATTGTAGCAGCTCCCGTACCCCGGCTTTCATTGATCCCAACCAAAACTATATCAGCATTTGAAATATCTGGTATATCGCCTTCGTTGGTGAGAATATGATTTGCAAACTGCCCATCATTATATCCTTCATCTTCATTCAAAATATGCCTGTCAATAGGTTCCAGGAATTCCTGCAAATCGTACATTATTTTAATTTGGACAAACATAGGGAATTTAGGAGTCAGTTGGCAGTGGCAGTGTGCAGTAAATAGTGGTATAAGCATCCGACTGCCCACTGCAAACTGCCCACTGCAAACTGCTACTGCCCCTGCCCACTGCCACTGCAAACTAACTCCAAAATACTTCTTACTTTTGCGGCTATGGAAGAACTGGCAGGGAAAATCGAAACCTACAAACTGGAAATTGCGGGCAATAATGCTACCGATGCAGAATCAGTGGAAGCATTCCGAATAAAGTACCTGGGCACTAAAGGCCTGGTAAAATCTGTGATGGGAGAGATGAGAAATGTAATACCGGAAAAGCGGAAAGAATTCGGGCAACTCCTGAATGATTTCAAAATATTTGTAGAAGAAAAGTATGACTTGCTAAAAAGTGGAGAAACAACAGGCACAATAACACATGATGAGATAGACTACTCCTTACCCGGTGATGAAATTCCAACCGGATCGAGACACCCTATCAGTATTGTAAGAAACAGGATCATCTCCATCTTTCACCAATTGGGATTTGCCGTTGCAGAGGGGCCGGAGATCGAAGATGACTGGCATAATTTTTCTGCGCTCAATCTTCCGGAAGATCACCCTGCAAGAGATATGCAGGATACTTTTTATATCTCGAACCCAGCAGAAGGAGGTACAGACTGGCTATTAAGAACACATACCAGCAGCGTGCAGGTAAGGGAAATGGAGAAAGGCGTGCTTCCGATCAGGATTATTTGCCCGGGGCGTGTATATCGCAACGAAACCATAAGTGCGAGAGCACATTGTTTTTTTCACCAGGTGGAAGGCTTATATATCGCGGAAGAGGTTTCGTTTGCCGACTTAAAACAAACACTTTATTTTTTCGTAAAAGAAATGTTTGGGCAGGAAGTGAATGTAAGGTTCAGGCCTTCTTATTTTCCATTCACTGAGCCAAGTGCTGAGATGGATATCAGCTGTCTCATTTGCCATGGCAAAAGCTGTAATGTTTGCAAACATACAGGTTGGGTGGAAATTTTAGGATGTGGGATGGTGCATCCGAAGGTGCTTGAGAATTGCAAAATTGATTCCGAAAAATATAATGGCTTTGCATTCGGTATGGGAATCGAAAGGATTACCATGCTTAAATACCAGATCAAAGATTTGAGGCTTTTCAGTGAGAATGATCTTCGCTTTCTAAAACAATTTACGGGTGCCGTATAATATTTCCTATCAAATTATTTCCCATTATGATTGAATCGATAGCAGTATGTGGTGCAGGAACAATGGGAATTGGTATTGCACAGGTAGCCGCACAGGCGGGTTTTTTTACAATCCTCTTCGACCTCGACCAAACTATCTTAGAAAAAGCAAAAGCCGGGATAAAAAAAAGTTTGCAGACCCAGGTGCAAAGGAATAAAATTACTGCAGAACAGGAAACAGAGATCTTTGCGCGAATAACTTTTATTAAAGAAACAAGTGCATGTATCGCAGACCTGGTAATTGAGGCCATTGTCGAGAATGCAGGAATCAAAATTTCACTGTTTAATAAACTCGCTGAACTGAATAGTTCTTCAACGATTTTTGCAAGCAATACTTCTTCACTTTCTATTTCTGAAATTCAAAAAGAAGTGAAACATCCCATGCGGGTTGCAGGCATGCATTTTTTTAATCCTGCACCTGTAATGAAACTTGTTGAAATAGTGAAGGGCGAACAAACTGATGAAGCTGTAGCTATCATCCTGTTTGATCTTTGTAAAAAAATGAACAAGACCCCGGTGATATGTAAAGATGCACCAGGGTTCATAGTAAACAGGGTGGCGAGGCATTATTATCTCGAAGCAATGAAACTGGTAGAAAAAGGAATTGCTTCTTACGAGGATGTAGATAAAGTCATGGAATCATCCGGCTTTAAAATGGGGCCATTCAAATTAATGGATCTCATCGGTATGGATATCAATTTTGCGGTTACGAAAAGTATTTATGCTGCATTTGAAAACACAGAACGGTTCCGGCCATCCGAAATACAGAAAAAGAAAGTTGAAGCAGGAGAGCTGGGGATTAAGTCTGGTAAAGGCTTTTATAATTATTAATGATTAATGACTTGACAGACATCATTAACCATTAACCAATAATCATTACTTTATGGTTTTAGTAACAGGAGGTTCGGGTATGGTTGGGGGTGAGTTGATAACTCAACTGTTGGCTCATAACGTAGAAGTAAAAGCAATTTATAATAATACTTTATTGCCTCATGCTTTGCATGCAAATTTGCATGTTGCGCAATGCGACATACTTGATACTTGCGGACTTGAAGAAATGATGCAGGATGTTACTCATGTTTATCATTGTGCTGCAATCGTTTCATTTAATCCAAAAAGAAAAGATGAAATTTTTAAAATAAACATTGAGGGCACAACCAATGTAGTTAATGCAGCATTAGATGCCGGCGTTCAAAAACTCTTATTTGTAAGTTCTGTTGCAGCACTTGGGCGGCTTCGGGAAGGCTATATGGTGACCGAAGAAATGGTATGGACAGAAGAAACAAGTAACAGTAATTATGGCAAATCAAAATACTTGTCTGAAATGGAAGTCTGGCGTGGTATTGCAGAAGGACTTCCCTCAGTAATCGTTAATCCTTCGCTAATATTAGGCGCAGGTAACTGGACTAAAGGATCCTCAGGTATCTTTAAAAGTGCATACGATGAATTTCCCTGGTATACTGATGGCGTCACTGGTTTTGTAGATGTAAGGGATGTTGCGAAAGCTATGATTATGCTGATGGAAAGTGAGATCAGCTCAGAGCGGTTTATTCTAAATGCAACCAATACCACGTATCATGAAGTCTTTGATCGTATGGCAGTTTGCTTTGGAAAAAAACCACCGTATAAAAAAGTGACAAGATTTATTGCGGATGTTGTCTGGAGACTGGAAGCGATAAAGGCAATGTTTTCAGGTAAAGATCCCCTGGTAACAAAAGAAACTGCCACCACCGCGTTGGCTAAAGTGTATTTTGATAACAGTAAATTATTAAAATTTCTTCCGGAATTTACTTATCACACGATCGAAAAAACGATTGACGACACATGCAGGGAATTGAATAGAAAATTCAACCTGAATTAAGTATCTGAACAACTATGAAAAAATCAATCATCATCAGTTTATTCCTGCTCATCTCAGGACTTGGATTCTCACAATCTCATTACACGGTTTCAGGAAAGATCATCGATAAAAATTCGAAAGCAGCTCTGCAGGGTGCATCTGTGTTTGCACAAAACACAACATTTGGTGTGGCCACTGATGCAGAAGGACAATTCACTTTACGGCTTCCTGCAGGAGGATATGACCTTGTAGTAACTTATACGGGTTATGAAACAGAGAGTGTAAGGATTAACAATG
>JBKJPO010000533.1:0-9189 GCA_046595095.1 Chitinophagaceae bacterium | reverse complement strand
TGCTTTTTCAAAGGTAGCATTACCGGTTTTGATACCCTGTTCATAAATTCTGCTCACCGCTTCCCAATGATTGGGTTGCAGGTTTTCGAATCTTGTCATTTCATTCAATTTAATTACAACAATTAGTGTCGCAACATGAAGATTCAAGTGGTTTCTCAGCATATATAGTTATGCTGTAAATGCCAGTTGACGATTTCGCAAACTTTTCTAACGCTGCCGGTGAGAGGTAATTACTGAGAATGTCATCTGGAATAATGATTGGTTTGTCTTTTTGCACGGTGATGTTTTTGAAACCCGATGCTTCAATTAGTTCTAAATAAACCTCCTTCTGGATCGCACCTGCCACACATCCTGCATACATTTCAGCAGCTTCCTTTATTTCATTTGGTAACTCTCCTTCCAGTACAATATCCGAAATACTAAAATGCCCTCCGGGTTTCAGAACCCGAAAAATTTCCTTAAACACCTCTTCTTTATTCGGCACAAGATTTAATACACAATTACTCACGATCACATCTGCAATATTTGCAGTGACCGGCATTTTTTCTATGTCGCCTTGCCGAAACTCTACATTATTGAAACCCCTCAATTCCGCATTTTTCCTTGCTCTTTCAATCATCGCGGGGGTGAAGTCGATACCAATCACACTTCCCGTTTCGCCGGTTTCATGCCGTGCAACAAATGCATCATTGCCAGCACCGCTGCCAAGGTCGATTACTACATCCCCTTTTTTGATCTTTGCAAATTGCGTGGGCAATCCACAGCCGAGGCCGAGGTCAGCCTCAGGGTTGTATCCCTCGATGTTAAGGTAATCATCCGACATTACGTTGTAGACTTCAGTACTACAACCAGTGGATCCGCAGCATGATGACTGATTTACTTCTTTGTCCTGTAAAGCGATCTCACCATATTTCTGTTTTACAAGTTCTTTTAGTTGTTCTTGATTTTGCATGATTTTTATTTTTTAAATTATCGTAATATTGCGATTGTTTTTATGAAAAAAATGTCAACAACAATTGCTCTCATCTTTGTATGTATCAAATAACTGATTGATCCATAACTGCGCTGCTTTCCATTCCTTATAATCGATACAGTAGCAAACTTTGGCGCCTTCTATCTCGCCTTTGATAAGGCCGGCATCCTTCAGCTCTTTGAGGTGCTGTGAAACAGTACTCTGAGAAAGTGGCAATACCTCCACAATATCACCACACATACAGGTCTGCCTGTTTGCCAGCAGCTTTAAAATAGCCACCCTTGCGGGGTGTGCCAATGCTTTTGCATAATTGGCAACCCTGTTTTCCTTTGCCGTAAACTCCGATGATTTTGTTGCGCCCATATATCAATCGCAATATTACGATAATATTTATTTATATCCAAATTTTTTCTAAAAAAAAATTAGTTAACCAGTTTTTAAAAGGCATTTTAGCTAATATCACTGAAATCAGTTCAAATCGTTTGAACTTCAAATCTTCCAAGAGTCCAACCTGTCAATATTTATAAAGTACTTTTGATAGCAATATCAAAACACCAATTGAGTAAATTAAATCCAACCGGCACCCTGACTTCTCCAACTCATAACCCATAACTCCTAACTCATAACTATCTCCTACCTTTAACCTTTCATTAACTGCATGAACTGATACTTTTGCCAACTAAGAATAATTTATGAAGAGATTTGCCCTGGCTGTAGCGATTCTAGCTACTTTTTTAGCAACTAACGCACAAGAAACCCCGCCCAAGAAAACATTAGCAGACCTGAGCAACCGGGCGAATGACCACCTGATGATCCAGCTTTCAGCGGATAGCTGGACTGGAATGCCAGATAGTATTAGTTCCCATAAGAAAGGTCTGTCAAAGGGTTTCAATGCTTACCTGATGTTGGATAAACCCTTCCGCTCAAGCCCAAGATTCAGCGTGGCTTTTGGTATCGGTTATGGCAGCAGTAATATTCGGTTTGATAAATTGCAAGTGGATGTGAAAAGTAATTCCACAGCAACATTACCTTTCAGGGCACTTGATAGCACCGATCATTTTAAAAAATACAAATTGCACCTTGGGTATCTTGAAGTTCCGATAGAGCTCAGGTTTGGCTCAAACCCAGTTAATCCTTCAAAAGGTTGGAAGATGGCAATTGGCGGTAAGGTGGGCACACTCATAAATGCCCACACAAAGGGAAAGGACCTTCAAAATAAGAATAACCAGCTTATCGCCGCCTTCTCGCAAAAAGATAACAGCAAGAAATTTTTTAATGGAACCCGACTAATGGGTATGGCGAGGATCGGTTATGGGATCTTTTCCATTTTTGGGGCTTACCAGATCAATAATGTATTAAAAGATGGCGTAGGGCCAGATATGAAAACGGTGCAGGTAGGTATAAGCCTAAGTGGATTATAAAGCATCCACATTTCAAGAGTATTCCAAGCGGGCAATTAGCCTGCTTTTTTTATGGATGTAACCTTGGTGCTTTTTTTGAAGTAACATATTCATATACCAATTAATCACGATAATCATAGATTAGACGATTTATCTTGCACTAAAAAATAAAATTTTAAAAGACAGTACTTGATAGAAAAGAAATCGATAATAACCCAGGATCACAAATGCATACTGGTAGGGCTGATTCACCAGGATCAGACAGATCAACTCGTTAATGAATACCTCGATGAACTTGCATTTCTCGCAGAAACCGCCGGAGCCGTGACCGTGAAAAGATTTACCCAGAAACTGGCGCACCCAGATAGCCGCAGTTATGTTGGGAAGGGTAAATTGGAAGAGATAAAGAAATATGCAGCAAGCAAAAGCGTAGACCTCGTGATTTTTGATGATGAGCTTACGGGTTCTCAAATTGGCAATATTGAAAAGGAGATCAAAGTAAAAACAATCGATCGCTCCGATCTTATCCTCGACATTTTCGCCAGTCGTGCCAAAACAGCACAAGCCAAGGTGCAGGTTGAACTCGCACAGTATCAATATATCCTTCCCCGGCTCAAAGGGATGTGGAGTCACCTCGAACGCCAGGGAGGTGGTATCGGGAGCAGGGGGCCCGGAGAAACGGAGATCGAGACAGACAGGCGAATTGTAAAGGAGAAGATAGCACTCCTACGGAAACGGTTAGCCGAAATTGACAAGCAGGCTTTTACCCAACGCAAAGACCGGGGGGAATTCATCAGGGTAGCACTTGTGGGTTATACTAATGTTGGGAAATCAACGATCATGAACCTGCTCAGTAAAAGCGATGTGTTTGCGGAGAATAAATTATTTGCAACACTCGATACGACAACGCGAAAAGTGGTATTTGAGCATACACCATTTCTCATGAGCGATACGGTAGGGTTTATCCGAAAATTACCGCATCACCTCATCGAAAGTTTTAAAAGCACGCTTGATGAAGTTCGTGAAGCTGATATCCTTCTTCATGTAGTCGACATGTCGCACCCGCAGTATGAAGAGCAATATGCCGTGGTAAATAAGACCTTGCAGGAACTGGATTCGCTCGAGAAACCGACAGTTACCATCTTCAACAAAATGGACCAGTTTGAAAAAAATACTTTTGATGAATGGCTTGAAGATGACGTCAAAGTGGAGATTCTCCGCGAACTGAAAGAACGCTGGCAAAATACTACCAAGGGCAATTGTGTATTTGTTTCAGCAATTGAAAAAACAAATATCGATGAACTGCGCCAAACAATTCTTAACAAGGTGCGCGAAGTATACCAGGTACGTTACCCTTACAAAGCAGAATACTTTTATTAATGTTTAATGAGGGAGCATTCATAAGGATTTGGATTTGGACCCTAAGCTTTTTTTTAATAAATAACATTTAGTATATATGCAGATTAAGTGTCAATCAATTTCATATAGCTTCAATAATTTTAAACTACCTGGCCTTAACTCTCATCAACAATTAATAAGTGCCTGAGCTACCCGACATCCAGGTCTTCGCCCGCAACATCCAAAAACTTTTTGGTGGAAAGAAAGTTTTTAAAATTTCTGTGCCGGTGGCGAAGAAATTGAATGTTCCTATTACAAAGTTGAAGCAAAGTATTGAAGGCAAAACACTGAAAAAAGTTTATCGCTCAGGCAAGGAGTTGCGGTTAGAATTTGGCAATGGGGAAATATTGGGTATGCACCTGATGCTTCGTGGCCAGATGGAAATTATTGAAGAAAAGAGTGAGAAGAAGAGTATGGTATTTGAAATGATGTTTGCCGGCGGAAAAGGGCTTGTGTTATTGGATCCGTTTAAACAAGCAGTTGTAATGCTCAATCCCGTTGAAAGTGAAGTGCCGGATGCTTTATCTAAAGGAGTAAACTTTGCTTTTTTGAAAGCGAAGTTGAATGCATCAAAATCGAATATCAAAAATTTTCTTCGTGACCAAAACAATATCCGTGGTATAGGTAATGCTTATAGTGATGAAATTTTCTGGGAAGCCCGCATCTCGCCAATGTCTATCGCTAACATGATTCCGGATAATAAAATAAAAGATCTGGTGAAAGCTATCCGAAAAGTTTTTACCTGGGCCGAGAAACAAATTATGAAAGATCATCCCCACCAGGTCACCCGTGAGTCAAGGGATATGTTGAGAATTCATAATCCAAATAAGACGCATAGCCCCACGGGGGTGGAGATAAGATTAAAGAAATCAGGGATTAGTAAAACGTATTGGACGGATGAGCAGGAAGAGTATAGTTAAAAACAGATACTTGCTTTCTAATATAGTTTGAAAATTCTCTTCAATGCTGACTTTCCCAAAAGCTTTGCTTTTTGAGTCAATGAACATAATCCAGGGTCCAGCTGGAGTAGCGCAGTCACATAAAACAGAAAATTTATATGCATCTGGGCGAAATGGGGTTAAAAAATTTAATTAATCGTAAATTGTATTCCCATAAACGGTCAGAAATATTATTTCCGGGGAAAAAAATGAGTTGCATTATGAAAAAACGTCTACTTGCAGTTGCGATTACTTTGTTTTCTTTTTGTTCTGCTGAATCCCAAAATCCGCCCAAGCGGGAAATGCGCGGTGCCTGGGTTGTTTCCTACTTTGGTATTGATTGGCCAAACAAAACTCAAACGCCACAGCAACAACGAGACGCATTCATCACCCTTGCCAATCACCATCAGCAAACGGGTATGAATACACTATATGTCCAGGTTCGCAGCCAATGTGATGCTATGTATCCAAGTGCGATTGAACCCTGGTCTGCAGATCTTACTGCCACCCAGGGCGTAGCGCCATCCCCGCTCTGGGATCCGATGCTCTTTACGATTGATGAGGCGCACAAACGTGGAATGGAATTTCATGCCTGGATAAATCCATACCGCGCCGTGGGCAACACGGCTAATATCGGAACTTTTGCCGCTTCGCATGTAGCCAATCAACATCCTGAATGGATGTTAACCGTAGGAACTGTACAAATCTTAAACCCGGGATTACCTGCTGTGCGGGATTATATAACCAGCGTAGTTGTAGATATTTTGACGCGTTATGATGTAGATGGAATTCATTTTGACGATTATTTTTATCCATCGGGTACCATCCTCGATGATGATGCGTTCAATGCTGATCCAAGAGGATTTACGGTGCGTGGAGACTGGAGGAGAGACAATATCAATCTAATGATTAAAAGGGTTTATGATTCAGTAAAAAGCATAAAGCCCTGGGTAAAGTTTGGCGTATCACCTTCTGGCATTTATCGCAATAGCACAAATCCTGCTATTGGTTCCGCAACAAGTGGATTGGAGCATTATACAACCCATTATGCTGATACAAAAAAATGGTTGCAGCAAGGATGGGTAGATTATATATGTCCGCAGGTGTATTGGTACATCGGGCAGCCCGGTTCCAACTATGGTGTATTGATTCCATGGTGGAATGACAACGCATCTGGCCGGCATATTTATATTGGAATGGCAGGTTACAAAGTAGGAGATCTTGCACAAGCTGCGCCATGGCAAAGCAATTCGCAAATTCCTGACCAGCTGCGAATGAACAGGAGTGCCACCTATCCTAATGTATTTGGCCAGTCTATTTATAACACAACCAGTTTAAAAAATAATAAATTAGGTTTCCGGGATTCTATGCGCTTGTTTTTTTACCAGAAACCTGCATTATTGCCAACAATGTTATGGAGAGATAATGTAGCACCTGCTGCGCCCACAGCCTTAACCGTTACCCGGTATGGCGCCGACTCTTCTGTGCTATCCTGGACAAAGCCGGCGGCCACAGCCAATGAATTAGATAAAGCAAAACGGTTCGTAATTTATCGTTCGGAGTTGCCTGTTGTTGATTTGAGCAATGCAAATAATATTGTTGCAATAACACCATATGACACCTCTGCATTTAAAGACGCAACGATGGTGGGCAGCACTGTTTATTATTATACAGTTACAGCCCTGGATCATTTTCATAATGAAAGTGTTTCGTCGAATACAGTTATTTCAACTACGGTGCCGGTACCATTACAGTTACTGGATTTCTCAGTCAACCAATTGGATAAAGAACGCGTAAAAATTACCTGGCTCACAGCACAGGAATTGCAGGTAGACAGGTATGAAGTTTTCAAGAGCCTTGATGGATTTATTTTCTCATCTGTTGGATCAGTTGCAGCCCGGAATAGTAACAGGAATGAATCTTATTCCCTCGTGGATTTGATAGGTAGTGCAAATGGGAAAATATATTACAAATTAAAAATGATAGACAGGGATGGCAGCTTTAGATTTAGCCCAATCAAAACAATTAATATAGAAAAAGGTAATGGTTTAGTAAAAATATTTCCAAATCCATTGCAAAGGAATACAGCATTGCAGGTACAGATAATTTCTCCGGCGGGAGGAATTGTATTTTATAATTTACTTGATGCAGGGGGTAGAAAGATGGGTAATGGGATATTGGGAGGTAGCGGTGCGATCAATACCCAAGGCCTCGCAGCAGGTAGGTATGTGATGCAAATTGTGCAGGGAGAAAGGAAGGAGGTGTTGCAGTTTGTTGTACAGTAATTTTTGCTGCAGCAATTGAAATAATCTTTAATCCTTCGGAAAAAAGGGGATGGCAAGATGATGAAAATTGGAAATGTAAAGCCGAAATATTTACATGCATGAATAATTTTTATAGGTGAAATACAATGAGGAAGTTCATTTCCCTTCGCCGCTTACCGCATTCGACAGAATCAATCGTGTTCATGAAGAAATACAACTGGCATAAGATTGCAGATGTCAAAGAAGAACTCGCGTGGCAAACAAACGGCATGATGCAGATCGAGGTTTCAGGAAAAAAAGTATGTCTCATTCGTGGAAAAGATATAACGGCCTGCGCAGCCAACTGCCCGCATGCAAGTGGTATACTGGCCGATGGATATTTGGACCCGCTTGGTAATATTGTGTGCCCTGTGCACCGATATAAATTTAACCCACACAACGGCCGTAATGTAAGTGGTGAAGGCTATTTTCTCAAGACCTACCCCATAGAATCGCGTTCCGACGGTATTTACATTGGTTTCGAAGAAGGCGGGATTTTCTCCTGGTTAAAATAATTTTTCAAATCAAATTTGGGGTAAAGGTAAAAATGGCTATTTTTGCTGCCCTTTTAGAAGGGAAAAAATTCCTCCTTAGCTCAGTTGGTTAGAGCATCTGACTGTTAATCAGAGGGTCTCAGGTTCAAGTCCTGAAGGGGGAGCGGCTGATATCAATGGGTTACACTAAAGTAACCCTTTTTAAATTTTAATTTTCCGACACATCTCCGTCTGATATATTAATAATGGAATTAAAGGATTTGCGAATTGGCAGCATCCTTATTTACAAGAATAACTATGTTTATATTACTTCTTTAAGCATAGATTTTTTTAGTAAACCTATCGATGAAGAATATACAGTAAGAATAAGTTTTTCCAAAGTTGGTGAGATAGAAAATGCAATTTCTGATTGGACAAGGGTTTTATGTTATGACTTAAGATCTGTGCCTCTTACACCCGATATTATAGACATATGTGGATTCATAAACGGACAATTATCCTTGCCCACTATTTCATTCATTTATTTCAAATATACAATTGATAGAAAATCTATATCTCTTTATCATACTTCAACATACTTATGGGTAGAAATTCATTACTTACATGAACTCCAAAATATATATATTGCGATGTGCGGAGAGGAGTTAAAAATAAATTTTAAATGAATCTATCCATGAAGACAGCTCCATTGGTCAACTTAGTTTAGGGTAGATTTCGATAATGGTATATCTATCGATTCTGTAACAAAAATGATACCGTGAAAAATCAGGGCCAGCTTTATGCTCTTGTTGAACCTGCCGTGGAGAGATTCATATCTCAGATTGTTACTTAATGAAAAGATTTTGCTCCTGAAATCAGTCTTACAAAATAATTGTTTGACTGAAGAATCACTACTTCAATCTACTGCGAAACAAGTCAGGAGATTTTTTTGACAAGACAGGTAATGCAATGGCAAATATATGGGATGCCACAAAAGAAGGTGCAAGTGCTACCGGCAGGGCAGTAAAGAAAGGGGTTGGTAAAATAGGAGACAAAATTGAGGGAGCTGTTGACGGGGATAAAAAAGGTGAGAATAAAGATAAATAAAGAAATAAAAGAGAAGGAATTTAAGAACCTGTTTGCTTCATGGCAGATGGGGTTTTTTATAGAATACAGTTCATTCTGTTTATCACTGCAAATGTAATGACTGCTTCATTAAAAATTGTTCGTAAAAAACGATTGTAAATACCAACGTTAGTTTTTGAATAATCCTGCAGAAGCATCCATTGCTCGTATTCAAGAAGGAAGCTTACTGTAATGTCATAGAATCGCTGGTAGTTTCTAAATCTTGTTATGGGGTAAAAAGCGGTTTGGTAAGCTGCTGCAGTACGAATTCTATGTTCGCGCAAAAGTTTATCTATGTAACAAAGAAATACCGGTTTAATAGTTCCCGGACTTGCTGGATCATCTTTAAATATCGGAAACCTATGCCAGTAAAGAGATACATTAAATTGATAAGATTCTGAAATTATGATTTGCCTGATTGATTTTCTTTGGTAGAATAAGAGATTATTTAAAATATCATCCTTTTCAAATTCAGCAAAAGTAAATGTGCCAACATCAATGACATCTTCTGCATCGCTTTATATGGAACGCAACTGATCACGTATATTTTTTAAATCTTCAGAGATCCTGGAAGAAAGA
>JBKJPO010000204.1:0-2594 GCA_046595095.1 Chitinophagaceae bacterium | reverse complement strand
GAAGGAATTCTATTTCCCACCCTGCGCCAAGCGGGCAAACGTTGGCTGCAAGGTAAGCATCCGACCAATACCATCTTGTGCAGCATCAAAAATACCTGCAGTTTTGCACAAACTAATTTTCATGCAAAACAAAAAAAAGCTACGTGCCCAATACCTGGAGATGATTTCGCAATGGCAACAGAGTGGCTTATCCCAAAAGGCTTACTGCGCAACGAAGGATATCCGTTATTATGTTTTTCATTACTGGTATAGAGTGTATAAATTAGATCCACAAACTACCGGTTCTTTTCTGCCTGTAAAAATAACTCCTGTGCAGAGCCCGGATCAAATTATAGTGAAAGGTGTCAACGGTATTGAGATTCGATTTTCTTTCTCAGATCAGGCCGCTGGATTTATTAAGCAATTATTAATTTCCTGATTTCCATGCTTCATCTTCATGCTACTACTTCATATTTTTGGTATAATGGTATAACGGATATGCGTAAAGGTTTTGATGCCTTGTGTGGTATTGTTGAGCAACATATGCATTCCAATGTTTTAAAAGGAGGTGTTTATATTTTTGTAAACAGGAAACGGAATCAAATTAAATTGCTTACCTGGGAAGGTGATGGTTTAGCCATTTATTATAAGCGATTGGAAAAAGGTGTTTATGAGCTTCCTTGTTTATCATCCGATAATACATGTGCCACGATTGATGTTTTGAAATTACAATTGATCCTGCAGGGAATCGTGCTTGATTCTGTAAAGAAAAAAATACGTTTTTCGCTCGTAAATTAAAATTTGGGGAGAGTTATTCACAGTTTATTTGAGACTTTAAAAAACACGGGAGTTGTCCACGTTTTTTAAGGCTGCTGTGTGTAAATAAACATGCCGGATAATTTGCTATAATCCTTTTACAGAGCGACTTTTACGCTATCAAAAAATGATAGCCACAACCGAAAATATTGATATTAAAACGCCACTTGAAAAGGCGGTTTCTATTATTGAAACCCAACAGATAACTATACAAAACTTACAACTACAACTACTTCAGTTAAAGAAATACATTTACGGAAGCCGGCATGAAAAATTTATTGCGCCTGCTGATCAAACGGCGCCTACGCTTTTTGATTTACCTGCTATTGCAGAAGTAATTACAACCGGTACTACCAGCGTTACTTACGAAAAAACACAGAAACATTTACAACCCACGCATAAAGGACGCAATAGTTTTCCGGATTCATTGCGCAGGGAAGAAACTATTCACTATCCTGAAGGAATAGATCTTGCCACGGCAAAAAGATTAGGAGAAGATATTACTGAAACACTGGCATTTAATCCTTCCGAATTATTTGTTAAAAGAACTGTTCGTCCTAAATATCTGGATACCCGCACTTCCCGCATCTTACAAGCTCCCGCGCAGCAACGTCCATTTGAAAAAAGTAGCGTGGATCCCAGCCTGGTGGCACAGATCATCGTAGAAAAATATATGGACCATCTGCCTTTGTACCGCCAGGTAAAGCGTTATTCAAGACTCGGGGTAACCATCCCCGATAGTACAATGGGCGATTGGTTAGCTGCAGCGGCAAACCTAATGCTGCCTTTATATGAAGCCCATAAGAATCTGGTCATATCCTGCAATTATTTGCATGCTGATGAGACTACGATAAAAGTATTAGAGAGTGAGCGGAAAGGCGCCACGCATCTTGGATATTATTGGGTATATCAAAGCCACGAATTAAAATTAGTGCTCTTTGATTACCAAACAGGGCGAGGGCGCGAAGGCCCGCAGCACATATTGAAAAATTACCAGGGTCATCTGCAAACAGACGGCTATGGAGTCTATGAGGACTTTGCTACTAAAACCGGCATCATTTTACTTGGCTGTCTGGCACATGCCAGGCGAAAGTTTAGTGAAGCATTATCCAATAATAAAGCTATAGCCTCTCATGTATTAGAAGAAATGCAAAAACTTTATGCAATAGAAAGACATATCACTGACCATGAAATGAAAGGTGCAGACAAACTCCAATACCGCAAAGTGAATGCAATACCATTACTTGAGCAGTTAGGAGCGTGGATGAAAATTAAATATGCGGAAGTGCTGCCTAAATCTGCCATTGGTAAAGCATTAGGATATAGTATAAAACGATGGGATAAGTTAAGCCTGTATGCTACTTCTTCATTCTTAAACATAGACAACAATCCGGTTGAAAACAGCCTTAGACCAATCGCAGTCGGTAGGAAGAACTACTTATTTGCAGGAAGCCATGCGGCGGCACAACGGGCTGCTATGTTTTATAGTTTATTAGCCACCTGTAAGAATTACCAGATCAATCCATATCTCTGGCTAAATGATGTATTGAACCGGATTGCTGATCATCCGGTTAACCAAATCGAAAAACTGCTACCGCAGAATTGGGAACTTAGTGGCAAGGGTTAGGTGCGAATTATTCCAGGTAAGTATTTTGGTAATGGTATTGCTCGGACGCTTACACTGAGCCAATTCTTCACAGTTGCATTAATTCCTCCATGCTATCTTTCAACGCCCCCGAAGCCTCATCAAACAGCACATCTTTTGTTTTCTTAGAAACCTTATTATCATTCGATTTTTT
>JBKJPO010000030.1:0-3865 GCA_046595095.1 Chitinophagaceae bacterium | reverse complement strand
ATGGTTTTAAATTCCAGCTCAGTAAATATTTCTACAAGCGCTTCCTTGTTATAGGCTTTTACCCGGAAATCCTCTTCATGAAATTGTACGGGTACATTAAGGATTATGGTGGCAAGTTTTTTACTTAGAATCGCGAGGTCCTTACCATTCTTTATCTTCTCTCCCATTGCTCCTTTTATTTTATCAGCATTCTCAAGTACTGATTCCAAAGTTCCCCAATCTGCCAAAAGTTTTGCTGCTGTTTTTTCACCAACTCCTGCAATTCCAGGGATATTATCAACCGCATCGCCCATCAGTCCAAGAATATCGATTACCTGGGAAACATTTTTAATGTTCCATTTTTCACAAACCTCTTTTGGGCCCATGATCTCCACACCCCCGCCCTGGTATGATGGTTTGTAGATGCGGATATTATCGCTCACCAGCTGCCCATAATCTTTATCCGGAGTAACCATGTAAACCTGGTATCCTGCTTTTTCAGCCTGAATGGCTAAAGCTCCTATCACATCGTCGGCTTCATATCCATCAAGTTCTACAATGGGAAGATTCATCCCGCTGATAACTTTTTTGATGTCTGGAATTGCAGCGAGGATATCTTCAGGAGCCTCCTGACGTTGAGCCTTATACGCGGCAAAATCTATGTGGCGTTCTGTTGGAGCGTGCGTATCAAATGCCACGGCAAGATGCGTAGGTTTTTCTTTTGTTAGCAGATCAACAAGTGTATTTGTAAATCCGAATTGTGCGTTGGTGTTCCTCCCTTTTGATGTAAGCCTGGGATTGCGTATGAGGGCATAGTATGCCCGGTAAATGAGTGCCAGGGCATCAAGTAAAAATAATTTTTTCTCCATGCGGTAAATGTAAAACAATCCTGTTGAAAGGGATTTATTGTAAAGTCTCCGTACTGTCTATCTCCGTGGTTATCCGTGTGTCATTTTTGTGTCGCAGAGGACCACCCAAATTATACGGAGAACTACTGAGAAATTCCTAAAACCTCGACTCCAAATAATAAGGCAGCATCGCCCTCCACGTTGGCCAGTCGTGCTTCATATCTTCTCCCCAAACATCGAGTTCATAATTGATGCCTTTATCATAAAGTATTCCCGCGAATGATTTAGATGCATTTGGATCCTCGTAATCGCCACTACCCGTGAGGATATGAATATGCTTACTGTTGCGGATATTGCTGAGGTACCATTCGTCGGAAAGCTTTGGAACATAATGCATGGGCGAATTAAAATATACCTGGTCATCCCAATATCCCTTGCTATATTCTGACAGATCATACACCCCGCTCATCGCTATCACACCATTTATAATATCGGGCCGCTTCAGGAAAAGATTCATACTATGTAATGCCCCGAATGAAGCGCCACAGGTAATGATCGGGGTTTCTGCTGAAGTATTATTTTTTATAAACGGAACCACTTCATTAAAAACATAATCGTTGAATTGATTATGACGAATGGCCTTATGCTCTCCGAGCATTTCATTATTAAGCCATGATTCATTGTTGATGGAATTGATGGAGAACACTTTGACTTTGCCGCTATTAATGTATGGCGCCAATGTATCCATGAGTTGGAACCGTTCATATTCCAGGTAATCTGCGGCAGCCGTGGGTACAAGTAATAATGCGAATCCATAATCGCCGTATGCGGCAATGGGCATGTCTTTACTTAATGATGGGCTATACCAGGACGTTAGTTCTCTTTTCATATTTAATTGCTTTGAAGAAACAATTTAAGCATTAAGTGATAACATTAAGATCCGGATTTTTAATAAACCTTATAACCGGAAAAATATGTTGACTCATCACTTGTATTGACGATTCTCGCTACTCCGCTATTATGGAAGACTTGTACACTTATAATATCTGTTGGAAGCAGTTTTATTGATACATTAAGTTTTTGTGAATGTAAATTTGAAGATGCCACATCGGAACTGGTAAATTTAATTCTAACACCGTTTTTAACGAGGTATAAAATCTCTCTTGCGGTCATAGCGCTCCAGTATACTGACAATTCAAAATGATAAAGTCCAGCTGAAGTGACCGTAAATTCTCCTGTAGCCAAATTAAAACTGGCCCCATCATTAAATGGCAGATTATCAAATCCCACGGTGGCAAATCCTACTGAAGGAATAGATTGATTGGCAGTAAGGTAGGCAGTAAAGCCTACTTTTGGATTAGCCACATCCTGCCAGGTAGCATTACCATTTGCATCATTACTTGTAAGTACTCTGCCAATGGAAGGCGAACCGCCGTTGATTTTCACAGCGCCCAAATTATTAATCGCAAAAGTTTCTACATTGCCTGCGTTTCTAAAAATAAAACTACCACTTGGTTTGGTGTTTTTTAAAATCAAATCACTATTGTAAAAGATATTTGCAGACTCTGCTCCGGAGCCGTCTATTTCCAGCCTGATGTGGCGGTTGTCTGTAAAATTCAAAGCTTTAATATCCAGTCCCGCCACAGGACCAGCCATATTAATACCCATCATTCCATTTTTTAAAACCGTCAATGCATTTGATCTTGCATTAATAGCAGTGCCATTACCAATAATGAAAACCGGGTCGGTATCAATCCATACACTCCTTGAACTAGAAATAATCGAATCATTATACTGCCCAATTACCAACGAACCGAATGCTCTTGCTACACTATTATTTCCCATTGCTGTGGAAACAACACCAGATGCTTCAGTTCTATCTCCCATAGCCGTAGCAACAACTCCGGAGGCAGTTGTAAAACTACCAACTGCAAAGGATCCCCCTCCCAATGCTTTTGCATTACTTCCCAGGGCAGAAGAATTAGTACCAGCGGCTTCTGAGTTTTGTCCCATGGCCGTAGAGGCCTGTCCTATAGCCCTTGCATTATTTCCGGATGCAAATGAAAAATTACCAATATTATCCTTATCCCATTGCGTAGCATCAACCCTTCCTACCCGGAAAGCGGCTTTATCAGAATACCACATCATTCTTATCCCACTTCCAATCACCGGCGGGTTACCAGGAGAAGCGGGTAGAGAAAATCCCCCGGTAAAAACCACACTACTGTCTAGTACATGCAACATTGCTGCAGGTGTGGTTGTATTAATCCCCACTCTTCCAGCCTGACCATATAGTATTACAGATAAAGACAAGAGGCTGGTTAGAATTAATAGCTTTCTCATATTATGCATTTTCTTTTTTTAAAAAATATTTAGCAGGAAGATCTACCAGACAGACAGCCCCCCACTTTTTAGTTTAAAAGTAATAATTCCTTTGTCAACTTTTTGTTTCAATCCTGTTATCACAATACCGCAATTAAGTGTAGACAATTTCAAAAATGATATTGCCTCTGCCTGATTTCCTATTTCATTTTATGTAATTAAATTTTGTTTTCGCAAAGCCGGGAGGTATTCACCTGTATTTAAGGCCTCTTACTCAAATTGCCCGACCAGTTACACAAAATAGATATGCCAGTTCAATCTTCACATATAGCTTCACATCCCAAAAAGCCTGGCAACATCCGCTCGATACTTGAAACGTCCAAAAATAATGTAAAGCGATAGGGCATTGATGCTATATCCGGGAGCTCATATTATTTCTCTTCCTCAATAAAATTTAAAAAATTAATATAGACATCTTTCCAGCCTGCATACAACTTGTCCCTTCCTAGCATATGATTATGCCAGATGGTTACAAGGCTTCCGCCTACTGATTTACATATCTTGTAATAGTGCAACATTTCTTCTTGAGCTTGCTCAGCAGAATATTTCTGCTCATAAAACGAATTCGCTTCCATAAAACAAAATGGAAATATCTTTAAATTCGTTACTTCGTCCTTCTTAATATCAAACCAATAATATGGCATTGCCACTGAGGC
>JBKJPO010000179.1:0-5261 GCA_046595095.1 Chitinophagaceae bacterium | reverse complement strand
CAAAAAAAACCCGGTCATCGACCGGGTTCATAAAAATATTTTCCATTAATTAAAGATGTAACGAATCCCTAGCTGTCCCTGCCAGCGTGAGAAGATACCGGTATTATCCTGGTAGCTTTTTACGAATGGAATCTGGTTAGTTGCATCCTGGTAAAGAAATGAATACCGGGGTTTTCCAACATTCGGATCAGTGGCAGTCGTAACTAAGCCTTCATACTTGAGGAAACTTGCTGCATTCTGGGCACTGCTAAATGGTGTCGCAAATACTTGGGAAACTCCCCAATTCTTATTTAAGAAATTACCCAGGTTTATCATATCGAATGTTACCCTTAATGTATGCTTGCTCTTACCACTTTTCAAATAAAAATCCTGCGTAATATTCAAATCAAGTCTTTTGAAATACGGAAGTACAGCAGCATTACGCTCTGCCACCTGCCCACGATGTGAACTCAAATATGGATCTTGGTTGATAAAATTATTTAGCTGGTTCCACATTACTGTCGGCGTTCTTGTATCCGTGATTGTGCCACCACCGGTATTTACTGGAACCAATACAATATCACTTTGATTAAGGGGAATATACATGAGGTCATTGTTTCCACCGGTGCCATCATTATTCACATCACCATTGTAAGTGTATGATCCAACTCCGTTGGGCGCTGCTTCATATATTAAGCCAATTGAAGTAGCAAAATTTTTCGCATATTCTTTGCGGTAAGATAGTTGGCCAATAACCCTGTTTGGCATCCAGTAATTTGAATAACCTAATTCCGCAGCATTGGGATCATTGCTTACTGGCCTGTCTCTCCACGTGCTTGCAGCAATTGATCCGCCATCATTAATACTCCTGGACTTGCTGTTTGTATAGGCTATACTTGAGTAAAAATTCCTGAATGATTTTTGTAACTGGAGGGTTACCGTATAAGAATATCCCTTTGAATAATTCTTCATGAGAATGGCGTTGGTGATATTCGGATTCGTAACTGTAGCACCACCCGCACCACTATTTATCCTGGTAGCCGAAAACCTTGTTCTGTTATCCGGGCCTGCCAATGCAGTGCCTGTAGAAGGAAGATTTACATTTTCAAAATTGATCGCATTAATCTCTTTGTTGTAAACGAGCTCAACTGTTCCAATTATATTCCACGGTAGTTTATGATCAACCCCGAGGGAAGTTTTTAAAACCTGCGGGTATTTGAAATCTTTATCTGTGATTACAAGGTTGTAAGAGGTGTTAGGTGAGCCGGCAGCTGGCCTGTATGCATTGATATCACTTTTAAAAGCAACATTCGTCCTGGTGAAAGATCCAAATTGCACCCCATTATTACTTGCCTGGTTGCTGATATAAACAAAGGGCGGCGGACCTGAGAATGAACCTACGCCTCCACGAACCTGGGTCTTTTGATTATCAAAAACATCCCAGTTGAAACCCATTCGTGGGGAAAACAAAAGGTTGGTTCCCGGCTTTTGTCCTACATCATAATGTTTGCCATCCCTGAAAGAAAGTGCGGGCACATTCGGGTTGGAGTCAAATTTATCCTCAAAAACGGGGGCGTCTACACGCAGGCCATAAGTTACAGTCAGATTATTTTTAATTCTCCATTTGTCCTGTGCAAAAAATCCAAGTTCCAATGCACCGATCTCCGCGAAAGGGAATGCACCATCCTGTAAAAGCGAGTACTGCAATGAATAACTTTTCGCATTAGCGGTGCCGTTATTTACACTATTATAAAAATCTGAGAAGCTATTAAAAATATAGGCGCCTTCATAATTTGGAGCAAAACCATTCTTGAATTTCTTCTTGTAATTCTGTGTACCAATAGTAAGCTCATGTTTACCTGCATAGTAAGTAAAGATATCCGAGATCTGGAAGACATTTGTATTCAGGAGATTGTTGTAAGTGAAGGGCTCATAGCCAAATGATGTATACGTTTGTCCCTGGGGATTTAAAATATCCACTAAAGGAAAATCTCCTTCAGCCTGTGATGCCCTGAAATCGCGGAGGGCAGAGTATCCAACCTGGAATTTATTTGAGAATTTATTTCCAAAACGCGTATTTAATTCAGCAATTACGATGTTGAAATTATTATTGATCGTGTAACCGCTTCCGCTGAATGGAAGGCCGTTATTGCTTGGCTGCCTGTTACCATTTGGAGCACCGCTATTACTTGCATTAATATCTCTCAATGATTTTAAATAATTATACTTGAGGGTAAATGTATTCGAAGTATTTATGTTCCAATCGATGCGGGCAGTTAATTTATCGCTCTCTGTCCTGTAATTATAATTTTGGTATTGACCTGGATTGTAACCAAATTTCTGCATGAGGAATCCCTTTAATGCATCGAGTGTATCGGCCACTGCCTGTGATATTACTCCCGGTATAGCCGTCTGGTTTGGCTTGTTGGCAAGCAAAGTAGTTGCTGGCTGGCTAATTCTTTCCTGCTCACCACTTACAAAAAAGAAGAGTTTATTTTTTATGATCGGCCCGCCAATCGTAGCACCTCTTTGATTATAATCGAAGGAAGGTTTGGTGATCTTGTTTGTCTTAACATTATAACCCTGTAGCTCTGGGTTTCGCAAGTAAGTGTAAATGGAGCCACGGAATTGATTTGTGCCACTACGCGTAACCGAGTTGATGCCTGCACCTGAAAATCCTCCTTGTCTTACATCATAAGGAGAAATATTAACCTGGATCTGTTCAATTGCGTCCAGGCTTATAGGTTGTGAATTTGTTTGTCCACCAAGTGTAGAGGAAAGTCCGAATGCATTATTAAAATTGGCGCCATCTACTGTTACATTATTATAGAGATTATTCCTGCCGCCAAAGCTCAATCCATTTGCAGAAGGGGTAAGTTTTGTAAAATCCTGGAGGCTTCGGTTGATAGTAGGAAGCCTTTCGATTTGGGTACGGCTGATAACTTCCTGGCTTCCTGTGCGGCTTGTATTAAAAACCTTATCCTGCCTGGATGTTGTAATAGTTACCATCGCAAGATCTTTTACTATTGCATCCATAATAAAATCGGCTTTGAAATCCTGGCCAAGCAGCAAAGTAACATTCTCCTGCTTTTTCTCTTTGAATCCCACGAAGCTCACATTGATCTCGTAAGGCCCGCCCACACGAAGATTGGGAAGGTTGAAACGACCTTCTTTACGGGTTGTGGTCGAATACTTCGATCCGGTAGGCAGATGAGTTGCTGATACAGTTGCACCCACCAAACCTGCGCTGGCACCATCAGATACAGTTCCCTGGATCTCGGAAGTAGTTTCCTGCGCCACGAGAAAAGTCGTAATTAGAAGGCAAAGGAAGGATAGTAGAAATCTATTGATTAGCATGAGTCTTGATTTGAGCGCAAATGTATTTGTAAAATGAATTCGGTTATTAACAAAATACACCCGTTTTATTCTTTGTAAAAAGATGGAAAAAAATCACTAATAACTGAATACCTGAAATGAGTGATGAGTTTCCCTGGAAGTCGGGGTAATTAAGTAATTACAGTCGATGACCAAAATAGCTGTATTTTAACTTCATTAATTCCTGCATTCATATATCAAAAAAAAAGAGGAATGTGATAAAACTGCATCGCCTGATAAACAAATTTCTTTTCTTTCTTTTTCTTTCCCTGCTTGTAATATCATGCAATCATCAAACAGGAAATAATAAGGATTTGCTTTTTTGGTGCTCTAATAATAAAGATGAAATTACACTGGCCACAAATGCAACAAAAGCATGGAATAATACCCAGGGTAGACATCCGCTACATATGCAGCCCATACCTGAAGGACAATCGAGCGAAGAAGTAATACTTGCCGCAGTTGTAGGAAAAACAACGCCTGATATTTATGCAAATATGTGGCAGGGAAGTGTTGAAATGTATGCCCGTGCCGGGGTATTGATCCCCTTAGATACTTTAAAAGGGTTTATGGAATTTATAAATGAACGGTGCGATAGTAATGTAATAAAAGAGATTACCTCGGGTGACGGTCATATTTACCAGGTTCCATGGAAAGTAAATCCGATTATGACTATCTATAATAAAGATCTTTTTGCTGCAAATAATATCCAGGGCCTTCCCACAACTTACAGTGCTTATCAAAAAGCTGCTGAACTATTTAAAAACAACAATAAAAATTCTGCAATACAAAAACGTTTTGGATACACCGCCGTGAAAGTTATCTGGTACGAGCGATTATTTAATTTTTATACTTTATATCTTGCAGCATCAAATGGTGCACCACTGATTGTAAACAACAAAGCGGCATTTAATAATAAATCCGCTGTGGATGTTTTTCGCTTTTTACAAAGTTTGTATACCAATGAATATTTTTCACGAGAAAACACTGCGGCTTCCTCCGATCCTTTTGTGATTCAAACAATCGCTACAAAATGGACAGGTCCCTGGGAAATTCAATATCTGAACCGGATACCTGACAGGCATTTTGCATATGATTATTATGTGCCACCGGTTCCTGATGATCATGTGGGCCCTGTGTTTACTTATGCCGATCCAAAAAATATGGTAATCTTTAATACCTGTACCCGGCCGCAGGAAGCCTGGGAATTTATAAAAACTATAGTAGATAAAAACGGAGATATGCAATTGCTGGAAATCAGTGGTCAATTGCCCAGGAGAAAAAATCTTGATACCGATCCATTTTATAAAGATTTTTTTATAAAAAATCCAATGTTGCTTCCATTTGCAAAACAGATCCCTTTTGTAAAAGGAATCGATAATTGCGAGTATATTGTCGAGGTGCTTGATATTATATCGCAGGAGTACGAGGCCTCAGTGGTGTATGGCAAGAAGTCGCCGGAAAAAGCAATAGCAGATGCAGAACGTGCGGTGAATGTTTTGTTGGCGGAGTAAAACCTTTAAAACGTCTAAAATCGTTTACTGCGTTTAAATCGTTTAAGGCGTTTAAGAGGTTTAAGAGGTTTAAGGCGTTTAAAGACTAAATTATAAACCGTTTTTTTACCTAAACTTAATGCTATAAACCACTTAAGTTTTATCGAATTATCGTTTAAATTTATAATTTGAAGCAATACAATACTTAAACGTCTTAAACGATTTCTTGTGCCGACGATTAAACATTTTGAAGATGTGGATGCATGGAAAGTCAGCCGGGAGTTGTGTAATAAAATGGGAAATGTTATTGATAATGATCTGTTCAGAAAAAACTTTGATGGAAAAAAATTTTTATTTCGTCTTATTAATCAGTTCAATTATTAACAGCTTTCTATTTCTTTTAGTACCTGATTA
>JBKJPO010000458.1:0-12864 GCA_046595095.1 Chitinophagaceae bacterium | reverse complement strand
TTCAAAACGAAAGAATTTTTTTTTGCCAGTTTTTACTCTTGTCACCCGGAATGCTGTTTGTATTGCTTCCGATCCATCCAGGCAAAATCTCATAAGCTCTGCAGAAGGAATTAATTTATTTAACCTTTCTGCCAATTCAATTTCTTTAATATGCTGACCTGCAAAAAGCTGCCCCTGTTCAGCATATTCTTTAATGGCATTTAAAACATAAGGATGCGAATGACCCAGGATCAAAGGGCCCTGGCTTAAAGTGAAATCCAAATATTCATTCCCATCTACATCATATATCCTGCTGCCTTTGCCATGCGTATAAAATATAGCATGAGGGTGATTGTATTTTCTAAATTCTGATGAAACACCTCCGGCTAATACTTTCTTTGATCTCTCGAGCAATTCTGCAGACTTTGAATAAGATATATTTTTCATTGAAGACAAAATAATTATTTTATAAGGTTATTATCCGGATCAATAACCGGTCTCATGTTCCAGTTATTGATCTTATACCCCCATACCGCGTAGAAAACCAGGAATAAAAAACATGGAATTAACATGAGCACGGAAGTCTGGGAATATGTAGGATTAAGATCTATCAACCTTCCAAAAATTACCGGGAATATTCCACCGCCAACAACCGACATCAGCAGCAGAGCAGCGCCCATTTTTGTATGCTTACCTAAATCACGAATAGCCAGGCCCCAAATGGTACCCCAAAGCCAGGCAGCACCAAAACCCATGAGGATTAAACAATAAATTGAAAAAATACCTTCACTAAAATAAGCACCTAATGTTAGCGCTATTCCCAAAATAGCACAGACCAATAAAGCGTTTTGTTGCGATAGATATTTTGGTATAAGTACAATACTTGCAAGATATCCCGCTAACATTGCGTATAAAGTATATTCTGAAAAATGTCTTGCTTCACTTATCGATATTCCTAGTGAACGGCTGTAAATTATGATACCATCAATAGGTATTACTTCACAGGCCCCTGATACAAATAATGCGATCACACCAAGCACCAGGTACGGATACTGAACTACACTTTTTTTCAATTGGGTTCTAATAACACTCCCATCTTCCAAATGCCTTTCGCTTTCGTTTATCTCAGGCATTTTTGAAAAGAATATCATTACTGCCAGTAACAACAGTATCCCTGTTATTACAATGTATGGGTTAATAACTTTCAAAACATATTCATCGAGTATGGCTGCCCGTTCTGCTGCCCCAACATTGGTGATACCCGCGATAATATTATCTGCATTTAATAAAAAAATTGCACCGAGAATTCTTTGGCTGGCAATGCCGGCAATTTTATTAGATAGCCCCATGTAACCAATCCGCTGTGCAGTACTTTCTACCGGGCCAACTATGGCTACATAGGGATTAGCTGCAGTTTGAAGTAAAGCCAAACCAGTTCCGGTAATGAATAGCCCGGTTAAAAATACAAGGTAAGTCCTGGTATAAGCAGCAGGAATAAATAGGATGGTACCAATTGCCATCACCACTAAACCGAGTACCATACCTTTTTTGTAGCCCGTATGCTTTAACACCCATGCCGATGGAATTGCCATAAAAAAGTATGCAGCATAAGAAGCCGAGGCAACCATAAAAGATTCCGTATTGCTTAATTCTAAACATATCTGGAAGTATGGTATCAGGATGCCATTTACCCAGGTAATGAATCCGAATACAAAAAATAAAATGCCAAGAATTACCATTGGATATAAATAAGATGCAGACCTGGGCATATTTTAAATTTGATTTATACTCTAACAGTAGATGGATATTTTGCTGCCAACTTAAATATATCTTTATTAAATTCAGCAAAAGCAACTTCCCATTGCTTAGCTTCCTCCGGCGTGTATTTGAAGAGGCCTTTTAGGTTATGAATGCCCCTGGCTTGCATATCAACCATTTCCTGCATAATAGCTGGGACTTTTTCATTGTTAGATAATTTTGGATAAATAGCAGTCCACACTTCTTTTAAATCCTGTAATCCCAAAAAATCCATCCGTCTGAAAATACCCATCAACGTGATCCATGAACCCACATCATAACGAAAAGCTTTATCTACATCTTCAATATTTGCATCGCCATTTTCAATTAAAGCTAAGCCTTCACGATACACTGCATACATCAACCGGTTTGTAATAAAGCCCCGGATATCCTTTTTTAGAAGTGTTGGCTCTTTACCCCAGAAGCCCGCAATTTCCAAAACCCATTTGGCATTGGATATATCAGTCTCGTCGCCGCAGGTAACTTCAAGAAATCGTGTCAAGTAAGCAGGCTCCGACCAATGAATACCCAGGAAACGCTGAGGATCTGGCACCAGTTTTTGTAAAGTACTGATTGGAATTGCAGAAGTATTGCTTGCTATAATTGTGTCTTTGCTAACAGCAGCAACTATTTTATGAAACACTGTTTTTTTAATCTCAATATTCTCGATCACACACTCCATAACCAGAGTGCAATTTTTTAATGATGAGTAGTTTTCTGAAATTGTTAGTTGTATTGAATATTGATCAACAGGTTTCGATAATAAGCCTGATTGATCTGCATGGATTAATTGTTTGTGAATACGTTCGGAGGCTTCATTAGTCTCGTTGGCAAGGGGAGCTATTGCAATTACCGGATGCCCTGCAATTAAAAAAGCTGCAACAATACTACTGCCCATCAGACCAAGTCCGACGACCCCAATAACCACATCTGAAGCCTTGTCTGTTTTTTGCATTTCGTTATATAAGCTCAGCATTAAAGTTTTACTATACAATCGATTTCTACTTTTAGTTTTTCTGCCAAAACTGATTGTACTGTGGTTCTTGTAGGCTTAATGCCAGTGAAATATGTTGAGTAAACAGCGTTATATCGATTGAAATCCCCAATATCAGCCAAATGAACAGTACATTTAACTACCTGGTCCATTGTTGCACCGGCAGCTTCTATAATTGCTTTAATATTTTTTAAAGTCAAATGAGTTTCTTCTTCAATGGTGCCTAATAGAAATTTTGACGTTTTAAAATCTACCGCAGCCTGCCCGCTAACAAAAAGAAATCCATCAATAATAATTCCGTCGGAATATGCACCTGTTGAAAAATCCGGGTTGCGATCGGGATGGTTTACCTGAATTTTGCTCATATGGGTTATTTATATGTAGTCTTTGATAACTTAAAATTTTGGCAGCACCGGATGCATGAATTATAAAATCACTGCAATTATAAGCAGCATCTTTGCGACATCTCAAATATAAATCGCAGAGAATTTAATTCCTGTAACTTTCCTTTACATTTATAATTCAATCTTTCATAAACTTACAGGATTATTTATACTAATCTTGATTGAAATATCCGGAAGGAAGTTTTGCAATAAAGATTATTGGTAAAATGGCATTAAGAAAGGGGATGTGCGTATTTATAAACCGGCTAACTATTTCAATGTTAGTTTTCTCTTAATTTACCTGGTAGTTCAAAAATAAATCTAATGGCTGATAACATTTATGATGCAATTGTAATCGGCTCGGGCATTAGCGGCGGTTGGGCGGCTAAAGAGCTTACAGAAAAGGGCCTTAAAACCCTGATGTTGGAAAGAGGGCGAAATGTAGTTCACGTAAAGGATTATGCAGATGCAACAAAGCATCCATGGGAATTAGCACATCGGGGCCAAACAACAAATGAAGATCGGGTGAAGAGTCCTACACAAGTTAAAGTGTATGCCTGGAGCGAGGCTTCCAAAAAATATTTTGTAAACGATTTGGAGAATCCTTACCACCAGGTTAAACCATTTGAATGGTTCAGGGGATACCAGGTAGGCGGGCGATCCTTGGCCTGGGGAAGACAATGTTACAGGTGGAGTGATTTTGATTTTGAAGCAAACTTAAAAGAAGGTCATGGCATTAATTGGCCGGTACGTTATAAGGATATTGAAAAATGGTATGACCATGTTGAAAGATTTGTTGGAATAAGCGGTTCATTAGAAGGTTTGCCACAACTGCCCGATGGCCAGTTTCAACCTGCTATGGACATGAACTGTGTAGAGAAAGATGTATCTGCGAGGATAAAGAAACACTACAATAACAAACGAAGTATGATCATTGGAAGAGCAGCTAATCATACAGTGCAGATAGGCAACAGGGGACCTTGTCAATACAGAAACAAATGCCAGGAAGGATGTCCTTTCAGTGGTTACTTCAGTACACAATCTGCGACCCTACCCGCAGCCGTTGCCACCGGAAATTTAACGCTGAGGCCCTTCTCCATTGTTACAAGAATTTTATATGATAAAGATGCAAAAAGAGCTACGGGTGTGGAAGTGCTGGATACTGAGACTAATGTAACATATGTATTTAGAGCAAAAATTATTTTTCTGAATGCATCCACGTTTAACAGCGCATGGGTATTAATGAATTCCGCAACAGATATATGGCCAGGTGGACTTGGAAGCAGCAGCGGTGAATTGGGACATAACATTATGGATCATCATACTGGTGTAAGGGCTTCGGGTATGGTAGAAGGTTATGATGATAAATACTATTATGGGCGCCGCCCGAATGGCATTTACATACCGCGATATAGAAATCTTTTTGGTGATAAAAGAGATTACCAACGAGGTTTCGGTTTCCAGGGCGGAGCCAGCCGGCAGGGATGGGCAAGAGAAATTGCAGAATTAAACATAGGTGGTGAATTCAAAGACGCATTATGCGAACCCGGGGCATGGACGATGGGCATCACAGGCTTTGGAGAAATATTACCCTATCATGAAAATATGGTCAGCTTAAATCATGATAAAAAAGATAACTGGGGTTTACCGGTGCTTTCAATTGACATAGAATTAAAAGAAAATGAGATAATGATGAGAAAGGAAATAGTAAGCGATGCTGTTGAGATGCTTGAAGCATCAGGGGTGAAAGATGTAAAAGGGGTCGACACTAACCTGGCATTAGGACGAGGTATTCATGAGATGGGTTCTGCACGTATGGGTAAAGACTCAAAGACTTCCGTTCTCAATAAACACAACCAGGTATGGGATGCACCAAATATATTCGTAACTGATGGATCATTCATGACATCCGCTGCATGTCAGAATCCATCATTAACCTACATGGCTTTCACCGCTCGCGCTGTTGATCATGCAGTAAATGAATTGAAAAAAATGAATCTTTAATTTCATTGAAAACCATAAATTTTTTTAAGTTGGTAAACACTAAGAACATGCGTTTTCTCCATAATTTTTCCCCGGCAAGAAAAATAACATACTACCTGTTTAGTATTTTAATATTTGCAAACGCCTGTTCAGGCAAACGCTATCCTGATCCACTTTCCCCGGAAGATGCACTTAAAAGTTTCAGCTTAAACGATGATTTTACTATTGAGATATTTGCTGCCGAACCTTTTGTTCAGGACCCAATAGATATGATTTTTGATGATGAGGGCAACGCATATGTTGTAGAAATGCCAGACTATCCTTATCCGCCCAAAGATGGAAAAGGAGCAGGACGTATTCGTTTGCTGATGGATACCAGTGGAGATGGAAGGATTGATAAATCAATCATCTTTGCAGACAGCATTACTGAGGCTACAAGTATATTGCCATGGAAAGGAGGATTATTAGTTACAGCGGCTCCATACATCATGTATCTAACAGATACCAATGGCGATATTCGTGCAGACAGCAAAGAAATTTTGTTCTCCGGTTTCTTTAATCAAAACTCAGAAGCACAAATCACTTGTCTCCGTTTTGGTATTGATAATTGGATCTATGCAAACAATCGTGGACATGATGGCCTGATAAATTTTAGCCGCAAAGCAAACGCTGCACCTCTTTCAGTCCGTGGCGCAGATTTCAGGTTTAGGCTGGATCGTGACTTGTTTGAACCGGAAACCGGCCCTGGCCAGTTTGGTCAAACCATGGATGAGTGGGGTCATCGATTTTTTACTGAAAACGCCATACATCTTCAGCAGGCAATCATGCCCTGGCGATATTTACATCGGCATCCCTACTTACCATCAACGAATGCAGTTCTAAATATTTCTGATCATGATCCGATCATGTACCAGGAAACACCACCTCCTTATTGGCGTGCAGAAAGAACCAGCAGGCGTAATAAACAATACCAGGAACAAAAACTCACCCGTGTGGAATATGCAGAAGACCATTTTACCGGAGCTTCAGGTGGAACCATCTACATGGGTGATGCATTTCCGAAAGAATATTATGGAAATCTTTTTACCGGTGATGTAGCAGGTAATCTTGTGCATAGAGATGTGCTTACACTCATGCCGGATAGTACCACGTTTGTAGCAAAGCGGGCCATCAAAGAGAAAGACAGGGAATTTCTTTCTTCTACAGATCCATGGTTCCGTCCTGCAAATTTTACAGTTGGGCCCGACGGCTACCTGTACGTGATAGATATGTACAGGCAGCATATCGAGACACCCGTTTCCATCCCCGAAGATCTGCAGACCGATATGGATTTTCTTCGTGGAATTGATAAAGGCAGGATTTATCGGATTGTTCCTAAAAAAAGAAGCTCTGCAAAACCCATCTCTGCCAACCTTAAAAATATGCAAAGCGCCCAGTTGGTTGAGCTACTTGCTTCTCCCAATCAATGGTGGGCTGTTCAGTCACAAAAAATTTTGTTGGAACGCCAGGATGCATCAATAGTTCCTTTGGTAAAAACATTATTTAACAGTCATCAAAATTCAGTTGCGTGTGTGCGAGCTTTATTCGTATTGGAAGGTCTTAATGCAGTTGACGCTTCCCTCGTAATGCAGGCGGTAAAAGATATAAATCCCAATGTGAGGGAAAATGCACTCATTCTTTCTGAACGATATCCCGAACATTTGCCCCTTGTAGTTGAAGCCACAAAAGATTCTATTGCACGGGTAGCGTTGCAGGCAACTTTAAGTTTAGGTGAATACAAGTCTCCGACAGTGATACCGGCACTTGCCGCAGTAATGGAGAAGCATTGGAGAGATCGCTGGTTTAGGATGGCTGTCTTAAGTTGTGATGCCGGTTCTTCTGTTGAAATACTCGGGTTGTTAGCAAATAAGGGTGAGTTCTTTAAAGAATATCAACTGGAAAAAGCATCATTTCTCGAAGATCTTTCTTACATAATTTCTTTTCGCAATAAACCAGGAGAATCTCTCCGCCTCGTGAAACTCATATCAGTTTTTTTTAAACCGGAAAGCCGATGGCAGCTTGCTGCATTAAAAGGTATGAACAAAGGTTTGAGGAAGCTGGAAACCAAGGCTGTTACTGATCCCCAATTGAACGAAGCATTGCAAAATTTACAAATCAATTCTGACAAAGAAATACAGGATACCATTAATTCAGTAATAAAATTGTTACAGAAATAATTGTCTCATGAGGTGATCAAATATTTTTGAAGGGAGAAGGCAGTGGGAAACTGGCAAAACCAAAGATCAGTCCGGATACAGCAATAAATCATTATTTTTAAATAATTCTCTAAGCTAACGATGATGGATAGCACATTTTCACGAAGAAGATTCATTCAGAAGAATATTTTCCAGGCTTTAACCATATTAGGAGTTGGGGGTATGTTAAATGGTTGCGATCAAAAGCAATCTACTCAGCAACATGATACAAAAGAGACGGGGCCAGATCCATGTAACAATTTATCCGCGCTCAGTGAAAAAGATCTTGATGCCAGGAAAAAATTGGGTTACGTAAAAGAATCACCCATAGCTGAAAAAACCTGCGACAAATGTAAATTATGGTTGCCACCGGCTGCAGGCAAGCAATGTGGTGGCTGTATGCTATTTAAAGGACCTGTTTATACTGCCGGGTATTGTACTTATTGGGCAGCGCTCGATGGGTAAATAATCTAATGCATCAACAACATGTAGAATGTCAAGTAAGGAATATTCAAGACGTGAATTTATAAAACGAACTGCGCTTACAGGCATTGGCGCAACACTAGGCATTGGTATTTCATCCTCGCTGTTGGCGAACTTGCATCCTCAATTATCTGCATTACTGCTGCCGCAACTCGAACCCATTATTGATATTCACCAGCACGTACATTATAGCGGCCGCAGCAACGAACTCCTGCTTGCTCATCAAACTGCGATGGGCATTACTAAATCTATATTGTTGCCCGCAGGACGGCCAGTAAATTCTGCAACAACACATTATGGAATTTCTAATGGCCTGGAAGCAGAGGCATTTGGAAATGAAGCATGTCACAAATTTGCACAAGATCATCCTAATGAATTTACTTTCGGAGCCTGCGACGTGCCCGACACTGCAGGGGCTGTGAATGAGATAGAAAAATATTTAAAGCTGGGTGCGAAAGTAATTGGAGAACTTAAATTTGGAATTAAATGTGATTCAAAGCATATGCAAAGAATTTATAAGCTTGCTGAAGAATATAATGTGCCTGTACTAATGCATTGGCAATTTAAAAAGTACAATTACAGCTTCAACAGGTTTCATAAAATGTTGAAGAAATATCCTAAAGTAAATTTTATTGGACATGCCCAAACCTGGTGGGCCAATGTTGACAAAAATCATAAAGACCAGAGCATTTTGTATCCTAAAACAAAAGTCACTGCCGGAGGATGGACAGACAAATTGCTGAGTGACTATTCAAATATGTTTGGAGACCTCTCTGCCGGTTCGGGCTTAAATTCCTTATTGCGTGATGAAGATCATGCCCGGGCATTTCTTGAGCGTCATCAAAACAAACTTATGTATGGAAGCGATTGTTCAGACCGTATTGGCACAGGGCCGGAATGCCAGGGCACACAGACAATAGCAGCTATCCGAAAGCTTTCACCAAATAAGACTATTGAACGAAAGCTATTATTTGAGAATGCAAAAAAATTATTTCGCTTGTGATGAAAAAAAGAAATGGCATCATAGTAGTTATGAAAGTGCTCAACATACTATTCATTATACTCTTTCTTTTTTCTGCTGTGGTACAATATAATGATCCTGATCCATATATCTGGATGCCAATTTATTTGTATGGAGCTCTGCTTTGTTTTCTTGCATTAAAGAAAAGATATAACATCATCCTTTACATCACAGGATTATTAGTCTATATAAGTTATGCAGGTTATTTGTTTTTTGAAAAAAATGGCGTTCTGAGCTGGATTAATGAGCATAATTCAGAAAACATCGTGCAATCGATGAATGCTACCAAACCCTGGATAGAAGAGACCAGGGAGTTCTTTGGTTTATTAATCTTGATCATTGCATTGACTACAAATATAATTTGGCTTTCCAGGACAAGAAGTATTATTGACCACAAAATTTCTGTACTTCATAAGTAATAGGTTTATAAATTCAATGATGAAGAAAGTTGTAGTGATGTGTTTATTTACAGTTCTAATTTCTTTTTCATTCATCCGCACAACTTACGCTTAGAGGCAGAGTGCATGAGCAATCTGTTCCGATAAGTGGCGCGTCAATTCATATTTCGAATACAAAATTTATAGCAGTTACCAATGAAGAAGGTAAATTTTGGAAATAAATTGGAAGTTAGCAGCAGCATAAATTGTTTATTATGAAAAATAATTTCACCCGCCGTAAATTTATACAGACCACATCAACAATTGCCATTGGTTTAGGTTTACAATCCCATTTTCAGAAATTATATGGTCAAAATAAATTTGATCATAAGGGAAGGGTTGGTATTATAGGCCTGGATACGTCCCATAGCGTGGCTTTTACAAAGGCGCTTAATGCTCCTGATGCGCTTGCGGAATTTATGGGGTATAAAGTAGTTGCGGCATATCCTAAAGGCAGTAATGATATAGAATCATCCATTAAAAGAATTCCGAGTTATATTGAAGAAGTAAAGAAACTGGGTGTTGAAATAGTCAATTCAATCGAAGAGCTCCTAAAAAAAGTAGATGTTGTTCTACTTGAAACCAACGATGGCCGTCCCCATTTAGAACAGGCTTTAATGGTATTAAAATCCGGTAAGACTATGTTTATTGATAAGCCCGTTGCAGCATCACTAGAAGATGCAATTGCAATTTACGGAGCTGCAAAAAGATATAATGTGCCTGTATTTTCATCATCATCTTTGCGGTATATGGAAAGCGTTCAGGATGTTGTAAAAGGGAAAATGGGTTTAGTGTTGGGAGCAGATACTTACAGTCCGGCTACGATAGAAAAAACCCATCCTGATTTATTTTGGTATGGCATACATGGCGTAGAAATGCTTTTTACAGTGATGGGTGCAGGTTGTATGAACGTAGTTCGCACGTATACAAATAATACGGATATTGTAGTAGGTAAATGGAAAGATGGAAGAGTTGGTACGTTCAGGGGCACGCGTACAGGAAAGCATGATTATGGAGGAACGGTTTATGGCGAAAAAGGTAATGTTTCGTTAGGGCCTTTTAAAGGGTATGAGAATTTATTGTTGCAAATAATAGATTTTTTCAACTCTGGTAAAGCGCCTGTAAGTGCCGAAGAGACGTTGGAAATATATGCCTTTATGGAAGCTGCCGATGAAAGTAAGCGCAAAGGCGGGAAGTCTGTAAGTTTAGAAGAAGTCATGCGAAAAGCTAATAAATCAAATAAGAGAATTTAATAACTATACAAGAAACATAATGAAAAATTCTCGCAGAGATTTTATTAAAAAAGTGACAACAGGCGCTGCCGTAGTTTCTTTTGGCGGAGTTCTTTCCGGCTTCAATGCCAGGAGCTACAATAATATTTTAGGCGCTAATGAGAAAATACGGGTTGCCTGTATGGGAGTAAATAGCCGTGGTCTTGCAGTGGGCACCAACTTCGCTGCACAAAAAAACTGTGAAGTATTATATGTAAGTGATGTCGATAAGAGAGCGGCTGATAAATGTATAGATGAAGTTGAGAAAATTCAAAACAAACGACCACTCCCATCGCCTGATTTCAGGAAGGCGCTCGAGGATAAAAATTTGGATGTATTAATTGTTACAGCTCCTGATCATTGGCATGCGCCTGCAGCTATATTGGCTTGTGCTGCAGGTAAGCACGTATACCTCGAAAAGCCATGCAGCCATAATCCTAACGAAGGTGAGCTGGTTGTCAAAGCAGCAAAAAAACATAATCGTGTTTTGCAAATGGGCAATCAAAGGCGTTCATGGCCAAATGTCGTAGCAGGTATAAATGAATTGCATGCAGGTATAATTGGAAGACCCTATTTTGCAAAAACATGGTACACTAACAACCGTCCATCCATAGGCAAAGGAAAGGAAGTAGAAGTCCCATCATGGTTAAATTATGAATTATGGCAGGGGCCAGCTCCACGTAAACCATACCGCGATAATTTAATTCATTATAACTGGCATTGGTTCTGGCATTGGGGTACAGGGGAAGCACTCAATAACGGAACTCATATGGTGGACCTTGCTAGATGGGGTTTAGGTGTTGAATATCCAATTCGTGTTAGTTCAGCAGGTGGGCGTTACCGTTATAAAGATGATTGGCAAACACCGGACACACAGGTAATCAACCTGGAGTTTAAAAATAATACCGCTATCACATGGGAAGGCCGCAGTTGTAATGGACGCTCTGTGGAAGGCAACAGCGTTGGAGTTATGTTTTATGGTGAGTCAGGATCGCTGTTGATAGAAAGCGGAAACTCTTATAAAATATATGACCTTAAAAATAACCTGGTTAAAGAAGTTGCCAGCGACAAAACAACTGATGCCCGTAACGTTGCAGACCCTGCACAGGAACTGGATGCTTTGCATATTCAGAATTTTTTTGATGGCATTAGAAAAGGCATCAAGGTTAACTCAGATATACTAAGTGGTCATCAAAGTACCTTACTTGTACAATTAGGAAATATTGCCTTACGGTCGGGACATACACTAAATATAAATCCAAACACCGGTCATATTATCAATGATAAAGATGCAATAAAGTACTGGAGCCGCACATATCAACCAGGTTGGGAGCCAAATGTGTGATGGCAGTTTAAAATTTATGATACTTAGGATATAAATTTCCTGTTTTTTCTTTTGGAAAAAAGCAACCAATGAAAGCAATTACTTGAATTTTCCAAATAGAATAAGCAACTCTTTCACAATTTTCCTTGAAGCCTCTTTCTCTACCTTGTTTGTACTTAACCAACTCTCATAACCACCCAGCTCATGTTGTTCTGGTGTTGGCAAATAACCAAAGTTTCCATTTGAAAGCTCAATAGTGAAAGTAGATTTAAACGGGCTTTTGGCTTTTATCTCAAGACCCGTTTCTGCAAAAACTTCAAACGGAATAGCCGCTATACCAGGGCTACCAATGCTGAAGGCTTGCAGTATTACTTCAATCGTATCAGGCCACTCCTTTTGCAACTGAAGTATGCGGGTCGCATAGGCTTTTTCGTTAGGGTGTGCCGGAATTTCACTTTCTGATTTTGCCAAAATGTTTTTAGCATAAACAATCATTCCAGGAGCTGGTTTTCTTACATGGAGCGGTAAAATGGTCTGTGCGGCTTGTAAATCAACCCAGTTGTTATGTTTTACAGTTTTATAAACCCGCATAACTTCTTTTGCGAGGTCGTTAGCAACTATGAACATCTTTTTATAAGATGGAAGCTTTTCAACCGGGCCACGAAAATTGATGTTGTTCACATCGCCGGAAGTACCATTTGACATCATTGCTACAAATGGGGGATACTGTCTGTCAGCCTTCAGCAACTCCTGCATGCGATCAGAAAATACAGCAAAATAATCAGCAGATATCTCATCATTAGGTGCGCCGCCTACATAATGCAAGGAATAATTTGCAAGCAATGCAATCGGGCGGCCCTTCATGGATTGCACCGATAAAAAGGAAATCTCCGGATCAGTCGGTCCTGCAGGTTTAAGTAAGTTTGGATTGCCAACGCCTGGATTCATTATGACCTTG
>JBKJPO010000344.1:0-3077 GCA_046595095.1 Chitinophagaceae bacterium | reverse complement strand
AGACAGGTTTCACACTTACTGAATTGACATCCTGGGGAGGTGTAAGCGCTGTCTGCCATGCTGCTAAAGTGGTAAATGGTGTTATTGCACCAGTTGTTCCTATTCCACCTAAAGCCATCTGGGCATTTGCAGTTTCTGCATAGTAATCGTTATAGTTCAGGAAACCTGTTCCAAAAGCAAAAGTTGCAGAAGGCAATACAATGGCAAAATGTTTCAGCGTAGTAGTTGTTGAAGCAATATCTACATTGATTATATTATTAGCAATTGTTGGATTGGTTACAGTTGATCCCACTATCCTCAACCCGATATTACTTTCTGAAGAGGTAGTTGCACCGGTTGGATCTATATCCGCTGAAACCATGCTAATACTATTGAAAACCACTTTATCCCCATTGCCCGCACTCATGCTTAACCCAATACCCTGGTCACCACTAGTACCATTCGCAAATACATTAGCGATAAAATTGTTGGCTATGATATTGTTACTCGGACTTGCAGAACTTCCCAGGATTATACCGAAAGCAGAGAATGTACGCTCCTCAAGAATATCATGCACTCTATTATTAGATACCGTTGAATTGGAAACAATTGTAGACGTTGCTGTTGGGCCGGTATTAGTACCTACGCCAATACCTAATCTATCTCCACCACTACTGGTTAGTGCAAAAGTTCCTCCTACAAAACGTACTTCGTTTGTATCAACCACTGCTCCCGTTTGGTGCTGGATCACAATACCACCTTTACCAATCTCATCTGCTCCAAATGCTGCCGGACCAATTAGATTATTGGTTATCTTAAGACCCGTGTTAGCACTTGAGCTTCCTCCGCGTGCGTAAATACCGTATCTAACTTTGGTTAAAGCATTATTGGTATACCTGTTGTCATTATTATCAAAACCATCACTTGTGATAGAAATTGTTGTACCACTCGATATGATTCCGAAAGTTTCCAGTGCACTTATGCTTTGATCTACACCGGCAGAGATATTCAGATTCTTTATTACATTATTTGTAGCACCTAAACCTACTCCAGAACTTGAAATCCAAATTGCAGCAGTGGCAGCCAGGTTATTGGTATTTGTTATGGCCAGATTTCTGGATGTTGATCCATTATTTGATCCATCAATAATAACATAATCAGCTCCGTTCAACCTGATGATTGAAGTAGCAGATCCGGAGATTGTCGCTGAATTAGCAGCCGACGGGCGGATGGTAAGCGTGTTCGTCGCGCTTGAAGTAGGATTAGCAGCGATAGTAATCGGGAATGTTTCCCCCGTCGTATACGTAGCATCTGTTAAACTAAACACTACTGCACCGCCAAGGCATGAATTATTATACGCGTTTACTGCGGCAGTTAGGGTTGTGTATGCACCACCAACACCTACTGTGTAAGTGCCACCTAATGTAGGGTTGACTGCATAACTACTAGGGCTGGTAGGCGGTGTAGATGCAGCGGGCGGATTGGCTGTAAAGCCTGATGCGCCTGCACTTGGGCTCACACTAACATTAGGAGTTGGATTATTATCCTGTGCAGCAATATAATAAAAAACTGAGTCGGTGACTACTGTTCCTGAGCCAAAAGTAAAATTATATTGATTGCTGCCAATGGATGCACCTTGCACAGCGGTATAAGCTCCGGCGTTAATCCTAAAATAGAGTACCGGCAATCCAATTCCTGAAGTGGGTACACCACTTGGGTCAGTAATTGTAGCTGTTAAAGTCCGGGCTCCTGTTGTACATGTAAATGATAATGGTGTATAACTAATAGCAGGGCCTATTAGATCTAACGCGAGGCCAGCAAATTCATCAGCACCAATATCAGGTGTGGCAGCATTACGGGTTGCTCCATCAAAGTCAGTAGTAACACCGGCAATAGGAGTACCTCCGCTCTCAATTTGAGTAGCTACAGCTGTGTTAATGTGCAGGAATGTAGCATCCGAACCAGTAGTGCTCAGGAATGGAGGGTTCTCTGTAACCGAAGCCTGATCTCTTGAGGCAATATATGCTTTATAGAGAGCCAATGTTTGCTGTGGATTGGCAGGCGTGGTGGACCCTTCTACATAGATAACATTAGTAGCGGAAGGTGTTCCGGCATAAAATAAGTTATTATTTGAAGAGGTCGTGTAAACGGTGGTAGAAGGAAATAACACATATCTGAAAGCTGCACTAAGCCAGCCACCAGCAGAAGATGAAGTATTTACTAGGATATTATTTCTTGAAGTAACGGCAGGAGTACTACTTGATACATACATTCCACTTGTTCCAAATGTTGTAGCACTGGTACTGGAAGCATTTACATACACTGTATTAAAATGTACATTGATGGTAGTACCACCCGCAACCTGGATACCGCTTATGGCTAAAGTGGAAGTGGAAGTTGGTGCTTTTAAATCGCCAATCAGGTTATTGTAAACATTTTGAGTACCACTACCAAAATATAATCCCACAACCGTTGAAGCAGTCCCGCTTGAAGAAAGATTATAAATTTTATTATTAAAAATACTTCCGGGGCTAACATGACTCATGCCACGTATAGCTGCGGAACCGGTAGATGAATTACTGAAAGTTAAAGTATGCACTAAATTACCACTCACTGTTTGATTGGAAAGTGATGAAGCAGTGTGAATACCATAAACTATACTCGAAGTCGATGAACTGGCAGTATTGACAGTTAAATTATAAACCTGGTTATTGGTGTAGGTTTCGTTTGTTGGAGAGCTAAGATTGTAATATCCATAGAGTATACCAGAAGAAATAGTTGCAGTAGCTGAGATAATAGAATTATCACGAACCAGGTTACCTGTGGCAATAATGATTGAGGTACCGGTCCTGGTACAAAACATTGTTCCACTGGCGCCGGTTTTACTATTATTAGTTACAACATTGTTGTTCATGTTTATAGTGGCAGGACCACCGCCATCTATTCCGGTTAACGTTCCGGTACCAGGCAAAACATTATTATTCACAGTATTACCATTAATATTTACGGTGGCGGCACTAGAGCCATTAATGATACCTGTAAATGCACCAGAGACAGCAGCGGTATATGTGGAGTTTTGAATTATATTATTATTAATA
>JBKJPO010000140.1:0-9645 GCA_046595095.1 Chitinophagaceae bacterium | reverse complement strand
AACTCGGTAATTGCAGTACGTGCACGTTGGGGATTTTCATCTACAAGTGCCCTGATACTATTAAGTGCATTGAAGATAAAATGTGGATTGATATGCGATTTGATTGTTGCCAGCTCCAGTTCTTTTACCAGTGCCTGTAATCTTAAGGTATCCAGGTCCTGTCTCCTGTTTCGCTCGTAATAATGATAAACAAAATAAATAAAATTCCAGATGATCAGGATAAATAAATTGCTGAAAGATTCTCGTCCCGCCTGTAAAATGAATGAATCTTTTGGAGCGGGAAGACCAGTTGAGGAATTAATACCGCGTTCAATAGTTACAGTTACTATACCATAAATTCCTGCAAAGATGACCGTGGTCAAAAGGAAATAAATAATCTGTTCCGTAATATGCTTTTGAAGAAACTTAAACTCGCGGATTACCAGCCGCATAAAATGACTTATCACTAATCCTAACGCCACCTGGAAAAAAAGAAAGAGGTAAAAATTTGGAATATCTTTCTTGATCAATGTAATGTAGAAAAAAGTGTATGTCAGAAATAAGGCGGCCCACCCGCCTGCCTGGCATAACCAGTACCGGTAATTTTTTGTAAACATATTCTCAAAAATAATTCTAATATAACCAAATTATGACCTGAAAGTACTAATGGCGAAATTGTGACACAGGTGGAGCTTATTGTCATGTGAACGTCATGCTTAATGCTTTACTTATATTGGTCCTCTTTTTGCCACCAATTTTTTACAATTTAAATCAATCGACCATGTCCTCAATCGTTCCAGATGAAATTAAAAACACATTAGATCCCGAACTTGCAGGAAAATCAGCACAATTCCTTGGAGAGAGCGAGACTGGCATTCAGAAAGCCTGGTCGGCAATCGTACCAGCGATATGGAGTGGTATCATAAATAAAGCAAATTCTGCATACGGCAAACAGGAAGTATTTGCAATGGCAATTAGACATGCTAAGTCTGAAAACAAGCCAGTGGATAAAATTTTTATTACCAAAAATTCTGTGACTGAGGATACAACTTTACAATCCGTTTTCGGCAATCAACTTGGGCAGTTAGTATCTGTTGTCTCTTCATATTCAAGCATAAAAACATCATCCGTTGAAACCCTTATGAACTATGGAGGAGCTGAAACGTTTACGCAGTTAGGGAAATATACCAGAGAACACAATCTGGATGCAAATGGATTGTATGCATATCTCAATAATCAAAAAAGTCCTGTAATGAACATCATTCCTGCAGGCCTTGATCTTTCACCGGTTTTTGGAAATGTTGTTGAAGAAGTTCCGGGCATAGAACATGGAAGAGGATCTCATGCTACAGATAGCACGGTAAAGCATAAACGCCCGGCGATGAAAATGGCAACCTGGCTGACTCCTCTAGTCCTGTTAACCGTGATCGCTGTTGCAGCGCTTTATTTTACAAGCAATGCCTACAAGAACCCGGTGAATAGCCATGCCACAGCGACAACTGAACACAATGGTTATTTGAACCAGGAAACGGGTACAGCACATGGGATAAATGATTCAACAAAACCAACAAGTCATAACCTCATTGGCTCATTGGATAGTACGGGAAATTTCATTTATAACACTGGCGCACCTATCCCCATCAATTTAGGAACTGGTGGCACAGGTATACAGGCTGGCCCAAACAGCACCGAAACAAAATTGGTTAATTTTCTGAATGATCAAAACGCCGGCATCGATTCTGCAAAGGGGAATTGGTTTGAATTTACTGGTGTTAGTTTTAAACCAGGTAGCTCTGAATTAACATCTACTTCCATAAGCCAGTTGCAGAATTTCGCGATCATTGCAAAAGCTTACCCGAAAGCCAAATTCAAGATTGGCGGCTATACTGATGATCGCGATGATCTTAAAATAAATACCGTTATTTCAGGACAACGTGCGAAAGCCGTACTTGAAAAATTAAAAGAGCTCGGAGTATCTTTAAATCAACTGACAGGCTCCGAAGGTTATGGTCCACTTCATCCCATCAGTGATAATGCTACAGATGAAGGCAGGGCAAGAAACCGGCGTGTCGCGGTTAATGTTAAAGCAAAATAGCCGGTCTTTTTGTTAGAGTGAAATATTATTGCACAATTTTAAAATTGAATTCACCGGTTCCCAGCTTTCCATACAAGCGAATCCATAGTGGCAACAATTGTTCAGTTCCCCTGGCATTGCTGATCCCGCCAAGATCAAAAATATTTTTTGCAGCCCAACCAAAATTTTCAACCAGGAAATTTGTAACCAAAATTTTTGCCTCCGCGTCATCACCACATATAAAAAGATCATGATCTCCATTCCCTAATTTTTTGGGCTCAACCATTAATGAACAATTAAGTGTATTCAATGCCTTAACCACTTTTGTTTGTGGAAATGCAGACTGGAGTGTTTCTCCAAGTGAATTATTGTTCACTATGAACAGTGTTGGGGGCATACCTTTAGAAAAATCGAGTGGGTTTGCCAAATCGATCAAAATCTTTCCGGCCAGGTCAGATTCACCGGCCATTTGTAATGCATCAAGAGAAAATTCGCCTTTTGTGCAATTGAACAGCAGATCACCGAATTGTGCAGCTTCATTAAAAGTTCCCTGGTGGGCATTACTTCCATTTCTTGCAACAAATTGCAAAGCCTTCTCATTATTTGTGTTTCTGCTTCCCATTTTCACTTCATGACCCTTTGCTATGAGTGCACTGCCAATGGTGTCGCCAACTACACCTGTACCTAGTATTCCGATTTTCATTTTAAATTAGATTAATGATTTAGTTTTACGTTGTGGGTTTTGAAAGTTTCTGTCAACAAGGTAATCAACGGCAATCATTTCTTTCCCATCAATTTAAAGTTACGCATGGTTAATCAAAATCTCAATACTGGGAAAGAATCTCAGACCTCGGCAGAAAAGGAATTTGAAAATAATATCCGGCCTGCGGTGATAGAGGATTTTTCGGGGCAGCAACAGATCATAGATAATCTGAAGGTTTTTATAAAAGCAGCTAAGCTTAGGGGTGAGGCATTGGATCATGTTTTATTTCATGGACCACCGGGTCTTGGTAAAACCACGCTTAGCAGAATCGTGGCAAATGAACTTGGCGTAAATATCAGGGAAACCAGTGGACCGGTAATAGAGAAACCCGGTGATCTTGCAGGTTTGCTTACAAATCTCGAAACGAATGATGTTTTATTCATTGATGAGATACATCGCTTAAGCAACGTTGTGGAAGAATATCTTTATGCGGCGATGGAAGATTATCGAATTGATATTCTAATAGACACCGGTCCTAATGCGCGTAGCGTACAGATCAACATAAATCCTTTTACGCTCATTGGAGCAACTACCAGGAGCGGTTTGCTAACAGCTCCTCTCCTCTCAAGGTTTGGTATAAAATCGAGATTGGAATATTATAATGCTGCTACGCTACAGAAAATTATCCTGCGGTCTTCACAGATTCTCAATACCAGGATCACCTCAGATGCCGCATCAGAGATTGCAGGCCGGAGTCGCGGTACACCCCGAATTGCAAATGGATTATTGCGCAGGGTCAGAGATTTTGCACAAGTACTCAGCAATGGTGTTATCGACCTGGCCATCACCGAGCATTCACTCAAAGCACTTAATGTAGATAGTCATGGCCTTGATGAAATGGATAACAAGATTCTTTCTGCAATAATTGATAAATTTAAAGGAGGTCCGGTGGGTATTACCACAATAGCCACTTCAGTAGGTGAAGAAACCGGCACTATTGAAGAAGTATATGAACCTTTCCTTATCCAAGAAGGTTTTTTAATGCGCACACCACGCGGACGTGAGGCCACTGCGAAAGCATACGCACATTTGGGTAAAACGCCATCGGCAAAAGGTGGAGGAGCAACACTGTTTAATAATGGTTAATGGTTAATTAATTGTCGCATGAAGTTTTCTGAAGTTATAGGCCAGCAGGCAATGAAGGATCAATTGGTGCACATGGTTGACCAAAACAGGTTGAGCCATGCGTTGCTATTTCTTGGCAGGGAAGGAAGTGGAGCACTGCCATTAGCTCTTGCATTTGCACAATATATTCTTTGTACAGGTCGGCTTGGATTAAGTGCAGGTTCTTTATCATCTCCATCTCTTTTTGGGGAACCAGAAATTTTCCCTGCTGCGATAGAAGCTGATGGAGATTCCTGCGGTGTTTGCCCTTCATGCTCCAAAGTGTCGGCGTTGGTTCATCCCGATCTTCATTATACCTACCCTGTAGTTACTAAAAAATCAACAGAACCCCCGGTGAGTGCAGATTATGCGGCAGAGTGGCGGGATTTTATAAAACAATACCCTTATGGTAATGCCTATGACTGGCTGCAAATGATTGGTGCGGAGAACAAGCAGGGAAATATTACAGCAAGGGAATGTGCCGAGATAAACCGCAATTTGAATCTAAAAAGCTTTGAAAGTGAATATAAAATCATTCTCATCTGGATGCCTGAATATCTTGATAGGGAAGGAAATAAATTATTAAAAATTATTGAAGAGCCTCCTGAAAAAACGCTTTTTATTCTCGTCGCCCAGGATGAAAACGGGATACTGCCGACCATTCTTTCAAGAACACAGTTGATTAAAATACCCTCGCTCACCGATGAAGAAATTGAAGAAGCGCTTATCGAAAGAGCAGGTATTGAGGAAAATAAAGCCAGGAAAATTGCAGGGGTAAGTGAAGGAAATTACCGGGAAGCTATCAAGTCCTTACAGCATGCTGACGAAGATTGGCAGGCCCTGCTGAGGGATTGGCTCAATGCTATTTTACGGAATGGCCCCGTAAGTGTTGTAAAATGGCTCGATGAAGTAGGAAAGCTTGGAAGAGAAAAACAGAAACAATTCCTGAGGTATTTCATTCATCAACTTGAACAGAGTATAAGGTTAAGTGTAGAGGAATCTGCAGGTGTAGCTGCAGAAAAAAACGATTTTCAAATTGCTTCAGAAGATCGGGATTTTGGCTCCAGGTTCAACACACTTTGTGGAATGGAAGCAAAAGAAGCGATCATCCGTGAACTTGACAAAGCCAGTTACTATATTGAGCGGAATGCTCACGGTAAAATGCTGTTTCATGCTTTATCCATCAGGCTCTCATATATTATTAAGGATAAATCGCTAATTTTGGTAAATTGAGTTTTGAGGCAGATAATTCCAGATGGAATTAAACCGAAAATGTAGCAGATGGTTTCGAGGTTGTGTTATGTACATGAGAAGCAGATCGTTTTTCCGATACGAATTGTTTTTATAAATATTAATGGTTTACAGTCCATTAGATCTTATTTTCCTGTATAATCTCTCTTACCGGATATTGCTATTATCTCCTGCCTCCTTTATTTTAATAGGATAAATGAAGATATATGAGTTGTACTAGTTGTGGCACCGCTAAACCAGGTGGGTGTAAGAGCAATGGCGGATGTAGCACCGGTGGATGTAACCGGATGAACGTGCATGATTGGCTGGCCAATCTACCTTTCAGCGATCCGGAAAGCGGTTGCCGTGTACTTGAATTATCATTCAACAATGGCAGCCGTAAAGATTTTTATCGCAATTCTACCTTACACATATTTGAAAAAGGCGACCTGCTTTCTGTAGAAGGAGTAAGTGGATTTGACGTAGGATCAGTGAGCCTCAGTGGCGAACTTGTGCGGATTCAGTTAAAAAAATATGGGGTCAAGGAAGATCATCCCGATATAAAAAGAATTTTACGCCGCGCCACTGATTTAGACATCGCAAAAATGATTGAAACAAAAGCCAGGGAAAAAGAAGTGTTAATCCGGAGCCGTGCAATAGCAAGACAGCTGAAAGTTGATCTCAAGATGGCGGAAGTGGAGATTCAGGCCGATGGCCGTAAAGCCACTTTTTTCTACATTGCTGACGACCGCGTTGATTTTCGCGAGCTCATCAAAGTATTCGCTTCTGAGTTTAGGGTAAAGGTAGAAATGAAACAAATCGGTGCACGGCAGGAAGCCGGAAAGGTTGGTGGTATAGGTAGTTGCGGCCGGGAACTCTGTTGCAGTACATGGCTCACCGATTTTAAAAGTGTGAATACAAACGCCGCCAGGTATCAGAATCTCAGTATCAATCAAACAAAACTTAGCGGTCAGTGCGGCAGGCTTAAATGTTGCCTCAATTATGAACTCGACACTTACCTCGATGCATTACAGCATTTTCCTGAAGATGCTGAGGTTATTGAAGTAGCCAAGGGCAGGGCTTTTCTAATAAAAAAAGATATTTTCCGAAACCTGATGTGGTATTCAATGCCAGAGAGTACAAAGCATTATCCATTAACTATCGAGAGTGTAAAAAAGATAAAAGAACAAAATAAACAAGGGATAAAACCACTGGAACTTGAAACCGTTGAAGTTATGAGTGGCAAGCCTAAAGAAGTTGAGCCCGAATTTGTAGACGTTGTAGGCCAGATCAGTTTACGTACACTTGAACGTAATAGCAAAAAGCGCAGGGACAAGGATAGGAATACTCCACCCCAATCAAGACAGGGAGGACAAGGCAGGCCACAGGATCGTGGAGCACAACGGCAAGGACCAAGACAGGGAGAATCGCGTCAACAAAGCGGTCAACGCCCGCCAGATCAGCGGCAGGGACAGCAAGGAAATCGTCCAAATCGCCAGGGACCTCCACCAAATACAAATCGTCCACCACAACAACGCCGGCAGGGTCCACCACCTCAGCAAAGTAATCGGCCACCAAATCCAAACCAGGACCAGGGACCCAAACCTGGAAATGAGCCTGGATAAGATAATAAACTTAATTTTTACTGGCATATTACTGCCATCGGTTATTTGCGCTTAAACAACCTATTCCTGTATTGGGCATTAAGAATTACAAGGTGAAGTATTCAATACTCAATTTTCACTAATCAATTTCAGGTGAAAGAGTATTACTTGCTTCTTCCCCCTAAGAGCTTATTTTCGCAACATGTCTATCGAAGTCAGCAAGCTTGTAAAAAAATATGGAGAACAGCGGGCAGTGAATGGCATCTCCTTTAAAGTTGGCAAAGCAGAGATAGTGGGTTTCCTTGGGCCTAATGGTGCAGGAAAATCTACCACCATGAAAATCATAACCGGCTATTTAGCCCCAGATGAGGGTGAGGTAAAAGTTTGTGGCATCCTGGTAAATAATAATAAAACCGAGAGCAAAAAAAAGATTGGTTACTTGCCTGAATCGAATCCCTTGTATTACGAGATGTATGTGCGCGAATATCTTGAATTTATAGCAAATATTCACAAGCTTGGAAAAAATACAAAAGCCAGGATTGAGGAAGTGATCGTGATGACCGGCCTCTTGCCGGAAAGCAAAAAAAAACTCGGGCAGCTAAGCAAGGGCTACAAACAACGGGCAGGCTTAGCCGCAGCCTTACTACACGACCCTGAAGTACTGATTCTTGACGAACCTACCAGCGGTCTTGATCCAAACCAAATTGTTGAAATAAGAGAAGTGATCCGTAAACTGGGAGAACATAAAACAGTGCTTTTTTCTTCGCATATCTTGCAGGAAGTGGAAGCAATTTGCAAACGGGTTATCATAATAAATAAGGGCGACATAGTTGCAGATACAGACCTGGAAACGCTACAGCAATCAAATAAAAATGGCCAGATGGTTAAAGTAGAATTTAAAGAAGCTGTAGAAGAATCTTTAATTGGAGGGATGAACTATAGCGAAAGAACTGAAAAAATAAATGAGCGGCAATACTCCATTTTTACCAATGAGCCTGAAAATCTTCGCAAAGAATTGATGGGACTTTCATTGAAGCATAACCTGAACATTGTTTCTTTGCAGAGCCAAGCGAATAGCCTTGAAGATGTATTCCGTGATCTTACAAATAACAAAAACTGATCTTCATTAATTAACCCCAAATTTTTACAAAGAATGAGTTATATAGCAAGCGTACACGCCAGGCAGATATTAGACAGCCGGGGCAATCCTACAATCGAAGTTGATATTTTAACTGAAAACGAAAAGCTCGGAAGGGCATCTGTTCCAAGCGGTGCAAGTACTGGCATTCATGAAGCCGTGGAACTCCGGGATGAGCATAAGAAAGTATATGGTGGCAAAGGAGTTCTCAAAGCAGTAAAAAACGTAAATACGATAATTGCGGAAAATTTGCTTGGCTGGGACGCAGCTGATCAAACGGGAATTGATCGCATGATGATTGACCTTGATGGGAGTCCAAATAAAGCAACATTGGGGGCTAACGCGATCCTTGCCGTGAGTATGGCAGTGGCAAAAGCTGCGGCGCTTGAAGCCAATCTTCCACTCTACCGTTATATCGGTGGTACCAATGCCAAAATTTTACCAATCCCGATGATGAATATCCTTAACGGTGGGGCACACGCGGATAACAAAATTGATTTCCAGGAATTCATGGTGATGCCGGTGGGTGCCTCCACATTCAGTGAAGGATTGCAGTGGGGAGTTGAAATATTTCATGAATTGAAAAAAGTTCTGAAGAAAAAAGGATACAGTACAAATGTTGGTGATGAAGGTGGTTTTGCCCCAAATCTCCAAAGTAATGAAGAAGCTATTGAAACCGTTTTAACGGCTATTGATGCTGCAGGGTTTAAGACCGGAACCCAGGTTTCAATTGCTATTGATGCTGCGAATAGCGAATTATGGAAAGAAAAAGAAAATATGTACATTTTTCATAAAAGTGATGGAAAGAAAATGACATCAGAGCAATTGGTAAGGTATTGGGAAAGCTGGATAAATCAGTACCCGATAATTTCACTGGAAGATGGCATGGCGGAAGACGATTGGGAAGGTTGGAAAATGCTCACCCAGGTGGTAGGCGATCGTTGCCAGCTTGTAGGAGATGATCTTTTTGTAACCAATGTCGAAAGATTGCAAGAAGGGATTGATAAAGGAATCGGGAATGCTTTGTTGGTTAAAGTTAACCAGATAGGTACATTAACTGAAACGATAAACGCGGTATCATTAGCTCAACAGAATGGATATAATACGATCATGAGCCATAGAAGTGGTGAGACAGAAGATAATACCATCGCGGATCTTGCTGTTGGATTAAATTGTGGACAGATCAAAACGGGCTCTGCAAGCAGGTCGGATCGAACAGCTAAATACAACCAATTGATACGCATTGAAGAAATATTAGGAGAAAGTGCGGAATATCCAAGAGGAAAAATTAAATTTGGTAAGAAGAGTTGATTTGACTCCTCCTTCGAATGACGGAGCCTGCCGACGAGACATTTAGCGGCCGGGGAATGACGAAACGAATATTTAATTTCACATTAAGAGAACCATGCAATTCATAAATAAACTTCCCACCTGGCTTAAAAGCAAATACCTCATCACCGGTGCGGTGTTTATTACCTGGATGTTTTTCTTTGACAGGAATGATATAACATTGCAATACAAACGATTACACGAATTAAACCAACTTCAGGCAAGCGAGAGGAATATCAATCAACAGATTAATGAAACCAGGACTGAGCTCTTGATGCTTAAGACCAATCCCGCTACACTGGAGAAATATGCGAGGGAGAAATACATGATGAAGAAAGAAAACGAGGACCTGTTTATTGTAAATTCATCTGGTGATGTTAAGAAATAGTGTTAATGAACAATATTCCTTTGCGAAGCGCGTTTT
>JBKJPO010000256.1:0-9895 GCA_046595095.1 Chitinophagaceae bacterium | reverse complement strand
CCAGGAATTAGATCCCATATTACATTCGCAGCTCAGGCTGGCCATTGTATCTCTATTGATCAGTGTTAAAGAAGCTGACTTTACTTTCCTCAGGGAAAAAACCAATTCAACAGCCGGCAATATCAGTGTACAGATTAATAAATTGAAAGATGCAGGATACATTGAAGTAAATAAACAATTCAAAGATAATTACCCGCTTACTACCTGTAAAATCACTGCAAAAGGAATTGAATCTTTTGAAAATTATGTGAAGGCGCTACAAACTTATATGCAGCCTGGGAAAGACGTAGCGTGAACTCCAGTGATAGAAATGCCAGGTCTTATAGATCGTCGTTGACGAAAATTTGAAACCGCTTCGTTATCTTTGTTGCCCATGCATCCTGTTATTGAAGTAAAAAATCTCACCAAACATTTTAAAGAAATCACTGCAGTAAAGGATCTTTCCTTTACAGTTTTCAAAGGCGACGTTTATGGTTTTCTCGGGCAAAATGGTGCCGGCAAATCCACGACAATCCGGATGCTTCTCACGCTTATCCGTGCTTCAGAAGGTAACATTAAGATCTTCGGAAAAGAACTACTTGATGAACGACATGAAATTTTAAAGAACATCGGGGCGATTATCGAAAGACCTGATCTTTATAAATTTCTAAGCGCAAAAGAAAATCTTTCTGTTTTTGCGAAAATGAGCGGGGTAAAAGTCCCGGCAAAAAAGATAATGCAACAACTCGAAATGGTCGGTCTTGCAGATCGTGCCAATAGCAAGGTTAAAACTTATTCACAGGGCATGAAACAAAGGTTGGGTATTGCAATCGCCCTTGTTCATGATCCCGAACTTGTGATTCTCGATGAGCCAACTAATGGCCTCGATCCACAAGGGATTGCGGATATGCGAAATTTATTAATCAATCTCAGCAAAAACCATGGTAAAACAATATTGGTGTCATCACATTTGCTTAATGAAATTGAGATGATTGCTAACCGGATCATCATCATTCATAAAGGAGAAAAAATAGTGGAGGGAACGGCAGACGAACTGCTTGATCCTGCAAAAACCGTGGTAGAGTTGGATACGGTGGATAATGAATTTACAAAACGTGTTCTTGCAACAAGCCAATGGGCGCCAAGTACACAGGATTCCGTTGATTCAACAATCCTGGTTCAAATGGATCGGTCGCGCATTCCTTTATTAACAGATTTCCTGGTAAAAGAGCGTGTGCAGGTTATTTCAATACAGCCCCGAAATTCTCTTGAAGATTATTTTTTATCCCTAACAACCGAGCGAGCCCATGTGGAACTTACTTCAAATTGAGCTGTTCAAAATATTTCGTAAACCACGCACGTATATTGCTTTTGCTGCTATCGCAGCAATTGTTTTGTTAATCCAGATTGCATTGCTCATCAACGGTAAGGAGTACGTGAAATTCATGTTGAGCAGTCTTGACGATACTTTGGAAATACCGTATGAGCAGATACGGAATGGCTATTGGATATGCTTTGCCATTCTCAATCTCCTGCTGATACATGTACCCATTCTTGTATCGCTTGTAGCCGGTGATGCTATTGCGGGTGAAGCAAATATGGGAACTTTACGCCTCTTGCTTACAAAACCAATCAGCCGCTCGAAACTCCTGCTTACAAAATTTCTTGCCTGTGTAATCTATACCATTATGCTTCTTGGATGGATGGCATTTCTTTCGCTGCTTGTAAGTGTATTGCTTTTCGGTACTAATGATCTTATTGTTGCCAAAGAGATCGAACTGCAGCAAATTGAAGAATCCGATGTATTGTGGAGATATTTTGCTGCATTTGGTTTTGCCGCCGTGGCATTAATCGTGGTTGCAGCCTTATCATTCTTTTTATCGTCTATATCAGAGAATTCCATCGGCCCCATTGTAGCAACAGTTTCTATCATTATCATTTTTACCATAATGAGTGAAATGCGCATCCCGATCTATGAGCGTACAGTTAAGCCCTGGTTATTCACTACGCATATGCTTGGATGGAAAGGTTTCTTTTACATTCATGCAAATGAAGAAGGTACTACGGTCAAAGGTTCTATACAAAATCTTCCTGCTGTTATGAAGAGCATGTGGATTTTGATTGGATATATAATTTTATTTGTAACCACCACGATTCTATTATTCAGGAAGAAGGATATACTTAGTTAAAGAAAAAATCAAGACCAGGAAAAGTTGTCCTGGAAAATATGATTATGAAAAAAATATTAGTAAGCTGTTTTGTATTTGCCTGCCATCATTCATTCGCCCAGGATGTAAACCACCTTGTTCAAAAAGTAAAAGAAAAAATTGAAAAGGTAAATGATTATGAAGCTACGGGCAGGATGAAGACAAACGTTGTGTTTCTTAAAGTACCGATTGCTACAGTAAAGATTTATTTCAGAAAACCGAACAAGCTCAAGATCAAAAATGAAAAAGGCATTTCGTTTATTCCTAAGGGTGCGGTGAGTATCAATATGAATAACGTGTTAAGTGGGGATGGTTATACCGTGATAGATGGTGGAATTACCAAAGTGGGTAATAAACCAGCACGCATGGTAAAGCTCCTGCCAGAAAATGATGACGCGGATGTAGTTCTCTCTACCTTGTACATTGACGAAGTTAACCTTGTGATCCTAAAAGCAAAAACTACTACTAAGGATAATGGCAGTTTTGAACTGGAAATGAATTATGGAAATTACACTCAATATGGACTACCCGATAAAGTGATCTTTTCATTCAATACAAAAGACTATAAAATGCCAAAGGGTATGACGTTTGATTTTGATGATGGAGAGAACCAGAAAGCCGCTGATAAAATGAAGAATAGAAAAGGGAAAGTGGAGATAGTTTATAAATCTTATGTAATCAATAAGGGAGTTTCCGAGGCGGTGTTTAATTGAAATGCTTCTCCCACAAAGTTAGCCACGAGGAGCAATACCACCCTCTTCCACTATCTTTTCATCTTCCACATTTGCTATAACGGCCGCTCCTAATTTCCGTAACGGATTCTTGCGAAGCTCTTCATAATTCCTCCTGGCATAAATGATATCAACGGCCTTAAATATCGCAGCCCTAAAAGAAGATTCATCTGCCTTCCCTTTGCCTGCAATATCAAATGCAGTTCCATGATCAGGGCTGGTACGTACAGCAGGAAGACCTGCAGTATAATTTATTCCTTCACTTATCGCCAAAGATTTAAAAGGTATCAAGCCCTGGTCGTGGTACATGGCCAGCACTGCTGAGAATTTTTCATGTTGACCGCGTGCAAAAAATGCATCAGCGCTAAATGGTCCAACTACCAGCATGTTCTGTTGCTTCATTTCCTTCACTGCAGGTTTTATTATCTCTTCTTCTTCCTTTCCGATCAATCCTTCATCACCGGCATGCGGATTGAGCCCCAGGACAGCGATTTTCGGTCTTTCAATTCCAAAATCTCCTTGTAAGCTTGTATGAAGGATCTGCAGTTTGCTGAGAATATTTTCTTTCGTAATGTGTTGGGCGATGTCTTTTACGGGCAAATGTTCGGTAACGAGGCCAACGCTGATATTCTCAGCAGTAAGCAACATCACAACATCTTTTGCATTAAACAAATTTTTGAGATAAGGGGTATGACCTGTAAATGCAAAATCGTCACTTTGAATATTTTTCTTGTGAATTGGTGCGGTAACTAATCCATGTATGTGTCCATCCTTTAATGCCTGAGCGGCAACAGTCAAGCTTTTTATTGCATACTTCCCACCAATCTCATTTAATACACCCGGAGTGATCACAACTTCCTCCTCCCAGCAACTAAAAAGGTTTACCTGCTTATGACTAATCCTGTTTATTTCTTTGGCTGTAGAAAAATTGAAATTTATTTCGGGTAGGCCTTTCCGATAAAAATTTATTGCTTTATTGTTAGCAAACACTACCGGTGTGCAAATATCCAGAATCCTGCTATCCCCTACCACTTTGATGATCAACTCCAATCCTACGCCATTCACGTCTCCGCAGCTCAGGCCAATAATGGGTTTGTTCTCAGAAATATTATGGCTCATTTTTATTATTTGTAAGCCTGCAAGATACACCGCTGATAATCAAGATTCTGAGGAATTTAAAGATTTTCAGTATAATCCTGAAAATCATCACAATCTTGATTATCAGGAGTAAATTGCAACTCATGTTTACAGCTAAGAAATCTCTGGGTCAGCATTTTCTGCGCGATGAGCTTATCATCAAAAAGATGTTAGATGCATTAAAGGAGGAAGACTTTACAAATCTTCTGGAGGTGGGCCCGGGCGGAGCAGCACTTACAAAACACCTTATTAAATTGCCGGGAATCAATTTTAAAGCTGTGGAACTTGATAGGGAGAAAGTTACATATCTCGAAAAAACTTACCCTGAGTTACAAGGAAAGATCATTCATAAGAGTTTCCTAGATATTGATGCTCCATTTGAAGAACCCTTTACTGTGATCGGGAATTTTCCATACAACATCTCTACTCAGATTCTTTTCAAAATAATGGAATGGAAAGATATGGTGCCATGCGTGATTGGCATGTTCCAAAAAGAAGTGGCCCAACGGGCTGCATCGAAAGAAGGAAGTAAAGTGTACGGAGTGTTGAGTGTGTTGTTACAGGCATTTTACCATGTTGAATATCTTTTTGATGTTGGCAATGAATGTTTTTACCCACAACCAAAAGTTCAGAGTGGTGTTATAAGATTAAAGCCGGTAAAAAAGGACCTGGAGATGAAAAGTGAACGTGCTTTTTATGTACTTGTAAAAACTGCGTTCAACCAGCGCCGTAAGACAATGCGCAATTCAGTAAAAAGCCTGTTTGCTCCTGAAGTATTGAAAGATGAAATGTTTGTTCGCCGTGCTGAAACATTCAGTGTTGAAGAGTTTGCTGCATTAACTTTTAAAATGAGATGATGCTTTCCATCAAACACCTGCTTAGCCTACTACTACTTCTATTTTTGGGCATTTCATGCTATTCACCAAGATATGTTTACAGTTCGCCGGCACAAAATATTCCTGCACTCGAAAAGAAACATGATGTGATAGTGAGTGCTTCATATGCGCCTGGTATTGGTGGAAAGAGAGTACGTGAACCTGCATACAATCATGGCCTTGATCTTCACCTTGCATATGCATATTCCAAAAATTGGGGAGTAATGATTAACCAGTTTTATCGCTGGGAAAAAAATGAAGGAGACAACGATTTTTCATTTCTCGATAGCTCCGTGTTGAGGTATAAACGTTCACTAACTGAAATGGGAATCGGTTATTTTACCTCTATCAATGAAGATAGCAGTTCATACTTCCAGTTTTTTGCCGGGGGCGCAATCGGAAAATTTTCAATCATGGATGCACAAACAGAGAATGGAGTCATCCTTAGGAAATTTCATAATTCCAATGTTTCAAAACTCTTTATCCAACCGGCACTTACTTTCCGGCATCGCAAAAATTACAGCGCCGCATTGTCTTCGAGATTTACAGCCGTTTATTACAGTAAAATCAAAACAAATTATACAAATACAGAATTGGAAAATTACATTCTTGACAGCCTTTCAGTTTCCCCCGTTTTCTTCTGGGAACCTGCTATGAATTTCATTTTCAGCTCAAAAAAAATAAATGGGCTAAAACTTCAGGTACAGCTTGCTACTACAGTTTTGCTAAACAGTCGTTTTATTGATTCGAAAAGCGTGAATGTAGGGATCGGCATTGTAGCAGATGTATGTAAACTGCTGGGTAAAAGAAAAAGGGCTGGATAACATTGTGTATTTTTGACCAGGATTTTGGGATTGGCGGATTTACAGGATTGTAAATACCGCATGTTCTATAAGTATAAGAAGCGGCATTTGGATTGTGATGATAATGATATTTAGATGATTTGTCTTCAAGTCATATTCATCACAATAATAATCCTAATCAGGGTCGTGTCGATAAATAAACTTTTATGTCTTTTACATTAAAAAACAATGTTCGCATAGTTACTACTGCTGCACTTTTCGACGGACATGATGCAGCAATCAATATTATGCGCCGCATCATGCAATCAAAAGGGGCGGAGATCATACATCTTGGCCATAACAGGAGTGTAGCCGAGATAGTTGAATGTGCAATCGAAGAAGATGCACAGGGCATAGCCATCACTTCCTACCAGGGCGGTCATGTTGAATTTTTCAAATACATGAAGGATCTTCTTGACCAAAATGGTTGTGGTCATATCAAGATATTTGGCGGAGGTGGAGGCACCATCCTTCCTTCTGAAATTGAAGAACTGCATCAATACGGTATCACTAAAATTTACAGTCCGGATGATGGCCGTAAAATGGGACTTGAAGGCATGATTGAGGACGTGATTAAAACTTGCGACTTCCCCATGAATGGTAATTTCCCAATCAATGGAGATTTAAAATTGCATGAGTTAAAGGATATCCGCAAGATCGGCCGTTCTATAACCAATGTAGAAAATGGAAACCCGGGGGCAAACAAAGAACTTAAAAACGGAGAATCAACAAGTAAGAAAATCCCGGTAATTGGTATCACCGGAACAGGTGGTGCTGGAAAATCCTCAGTGACGGATGAGATCGTGAGGCGTTTCCTGAATACATATACAGATAAAACCATTGCCGTAATTTCTGTAGATCCCTCCAAGAAAAAAACCGGTGGCGCATTATTAGGCGACAGGATAAGGATGAATTCTATTCACAGTCCGCGTGCATACATGCGTAGCCTTGCAACCCGCGAAAGTGATATGGCTCTGAGCCAGTATGTGCAGGAAGCGATCGATATCTGCAAAGATGCAGATTATGATCTTGTGATACTTGAGAGTGCCGGTGTGGGCCAGAGTGATGCCTCGATACTGGATTATGTTGATCTTAGTGTGTATGTTATGACACCAGAATTTGGTGCGGCTTCGCAGCTCGAGAAGATAAATATGCTCGATTATGCCGATCTTGTTTGCATCAACAAATTTGATAAAGCAGGTGCACTGGATGCATTGCATGATGTAAGAAAACAATATAAGCGCAATCACAGCTTGTGGACGGCAAAGGATATTGATATCCCGGTTATAGGAACCATAGCCGCCCAATTCAATGACATAGGCGTAAACGAATTGTTTGAAAGATTGATGGAGAAAATAGTTGAGAAAACAAGCGTGCTTTTCGGAGCAGAAATTCAGCACCACGAACATGGAAGAGATACTACAAGTCAGTCGACAATCATACCGCCAAGGCGTACCCGCTATCTTGCAGAAATTGCAGAAGCCGTAGAAAACTATAATAAAGAAACAGAATCCCAGGCCGAACTTGCTTCCAGGCTGTACCAGGTAAATGGCGTTATAAGCCAGTTGGAAAATGGAACTGAGTCGTTAATTGAAATAAAGGAAAAACTCGAGAAGCAGCTTTATCCGGTTTCAAAAAAGCTCATCGATGAATGGGAAGCATTAAGAGAAAGTTATAAAAAAGAGTTTTATGAATATGATGTAAGGGGAAAAATAATCAGGCAGCCTCTTTTTACAAAATCATTATCAGGCACATTAATTCCAAAGATTGCGGTACCAAGATTCAGGGATTGGGGAGATATATTAAGATGGAGGTTGCAGGAAAATTTTCCGGGCAAATTCCCTTATACAGCCGGCGTATTTCCATTGAAGCGAGCAGAAGAAGATCCTACGCGCATGTTTGCAGGAGAAGGTGGACCTGAGCGCACTAACAAGCGTTTTCATTATGTTAGTCTAGGCCAGCCCGCAAAGCGTCTCAGTACTGCGTTTGATTCAGTTACCTTGTATGGGGAAGATCCTGATTCAAGACCGGATATTTATGGTAAAGTTGGCAATAGCGGGGTGAGTATAGCTTCTGTTGATGATGCTAAAAAACTATATAGTGGTTTTGATCTCTGCGATCCAAAGACTTCTGTTAGTATGACCATCAATGGACCTGCTCCCATGCTACTCGCATTTTTCCTAAATACAGCGATTGATCAGCAATGCGAAAAGTATATTGTTGACCACAACCTCAAAGAAACAGTTAATAAAAAAATAGAGGAAAAATATAGTATCGATTCGCTGCCAAGATATATGGGAACAGATGGCAAAGAAATTTTACCAAAGTCTGGCGAGCTTAGTGGCGCGCTACCAGCAGGAAATAATGGGCTTGGGCTTCGGTTACTGGGTTTATCAGGCGCAGATGTTCTTCCTGCGGATGTTTATGCAGAAATAAAAGCACATGCACTAGCCAATGTGAGGGGTACTGTGCAGGCAGATATTTTAAAAGAAGACCAGGCACAAAATACCTGCATATTTTCGACAGAATTCGCGTTGAAGTTGATGGGCGATGTACAGGAATATTTTATACAACAAAAGGTTAGGAATTTCTATTCTGTTTCTATAAGCGGTTATCATATTGCAGAAGCAGGAGCTAATCCCATTTCACAGCTTGCGTTTACGCTGGCTAATGGCTTTACTTATGTAGAGTATTACCTTAGTCGAGGAATGAACATTGATGAATTTGCACCTAATCTTTCTTTCTTTTTCAGTAATGGTATGGATCCTGAATATAGTGTTATCGGACGTGTTGCACGCCGCATCTGGGCAAAAGCCATGAAATACACCTACAAGGCAAACAAGCGCAGCCAGATGTTAAAGTATCATATCCAGACCAGTGGCCGCAGTCTTCATGCACAGGAAATAGATTTCAATGATATCCGCACTACCCTCCAGGCTTTATACGCCATCTACGATAACTGCAATTCATTACATACTAACGCTTACGATGAAGCGATTACGACACCAACAGAAGAATCTGTTCGGCGGGCGATGGCCATCCAGCTCATTATCAATCGCGAGCTTGGTACCGCTAAAAATGAAAACCCGAACCAGGGAAGTTTTCTAATTGAAGAGTTAACAGATCTTGTTGAGGAAGCTGTAATGCAGGAATTTCACAGCATCTCCGAACGTGGTGGTGTGCTGGGTGCGATGGAACGCATGTATCAGCGGAATCGAATCCAGGAAGAGAGTCTTTACTACGAAACATTAAAACATACCGGGGAATTTCCAATTATCGGGGTAAATACTTTCTTGAATAAAAATGGTTCTCCTACTATCCTACCTCTGGAGGTTATACGCAGTACCGAGGAGGAGAAACAATTCCAGGTAAATACACTTCTCGCATTCCACAAACGACACGAATCTAAATCCGGAGAGATGTTAACCAGGTTGCAGGGGGTTGCTGTAGCTAATGGAAATCTTTTTGAGGAATTAATGGAAACAGTTAAGTATTGCAGCCTCGGACAAATCACGCATGCTCTTTACGAGGTGGGTGGCCAATATAGAAGGAATATGTAATTGTAAATATTTTTCATAAACTCTATAATTGGCACAATATTTTAAAGAGCCAATAATGATAACAAGCATTATAAATCTTTAAACTTAATCACATGCATATCTTATCATGGATCTTATTTGGATTAATTGCTGGTGCAATTGCCAAAGCTCTTCACAAAGGCGATGACCCCGATGGATGGTTAGCAACAATCATCATTGGTATTTTAGGAGCAGTAGTAGGTGGCGCTGTTGGGCACTATCTTTTAGGTTGGACAAATGTAAATGGATGGAATTTCAGAAGTTTCTTACTCGCTATTGGCGGGGCAGTTCTTCTACTCGCAGTGTGGCGTGGAATACGCGGAAGCAGGACTTCAAGGGTCTGAAATTATTCGGAATGAATAGTCCTAAAATAATATTAAAGCCTCCTTTTACCGGGGAGGCTTTAATATTTTGTGTACCCGGTATCAATGCACCCCCTTTTTTAAAAAAGATAAATGTGTAAATCTTAACCTTGAAAATCCAAAATATGATTTTGGATTTTCAAGGTTAAGATCTGCACATTTATCTTTTTTAAAAAAGGAGATG
>JBKJPO010000225.1:0-8798 GCA_046595095.1 Chitinophagaceae bacterium | reverse complement strand
CCAACGGGCATGGCGACAAATAACCCCTGCTTTCATGGATAGCCACAAGATTGTACTTTTTGATTTTATAGGGGCAGGAAATACTGACACTGCTGATTATGACCAAACTAAATACAGTAACTTAAAAGGTTATGCTGATGATTTGCTGGAAGTATGTCATAGCCTCGATCTAAAAAATGTGATTTTTATCGGGCATTCTGTGAGCTGCATGATTGGTGTACTGGCTTCGATAAAAGATCCGGGCGTTTTTAAAAGATTGATAATGGTTGGCCCATCTCCATATTACATTAATGAAGGGGATTATATGGGGGGATTTGAAAAAGAGGACATAGATGAACTCCTTGAACTGATGGATGAGGATTTCCAGGCATGGGCGAGGTCAATGTCTCCCAATATCATGAGGAACCCCGACCGTCCGGAACTTGCAGAAGAATTAGCTGATTTGTTATGTGCATCTGATCCTGTAATAGCCAAATCATTTGCAAAGGTTACATTCTTGTCCGATAACCGTGAGGATCTCTCCAGGTTAAGCGTGGAATCTATTACCCTTCAATGCCAGGAAGATATCATTGCTCCATTAACCGTAGGTACGTATATTAAAAATATCGCACCTCTGAATCAACTGGTTAATTTGAATGCAACAGGCCATTGCCCTCATATGAGTCAGCCTGAGGAATTGATTAGAGTACTCAAACAATATATTTAAACATAGATACAACAATTAAGCAGGGCACAATGTTTGTACTTCGAATTTTGTACCAATAACTATTTGAATATGCAGTCCCGTCACGAAAAAATTATCTCTGAATCCGAATCGATTAAAGGCGATACTGAGCAATTTTCAGTATTCTACGATAAATATGCCCCGGCCCTTTATGGGCAGATACTAAGGGTTGTACATAAAAAGGACCTGGCAGAAAAGATTATGGAAAAAGTCTTTAGGAATGCATTCATACAACAGAACCTTAAGGAAAGCAATGATTTACCTTTTTTTATTTCCTTACTAAATCATTCGCGTAAAAAAACTTATGGAGTAGTAAAGGCGATTAAAGTTCTGAAAGCTTGTTCCTGTAGTTGATGACCTCTCATAAGGGAGGATTCGGAGATGCATCAATTTGAAAACACCTACCGGAAGCATGGATGATACCAATAGTTTGAAATTAGTATTGAAATGAGCGGGAATTCACCATTAGAGAGCCCGGATCCTAAGGTAGAAATAACTGGGCAGCACTATACCTCGAGCAGGTAATTTTTTTTCCAAAGATGCAATAAAAATTTTTTTTCTACGCTTTTGTAAATTGATACCACTATTTTCTCAATTAATGAATCTATAAGTATATTTTTACAGGCTCCTATTAAACCTATTTTAACATTTGGAGATCACCCTTATACTTTGATAAAATAAATTATCTATGAAAAAAATCAACCTGGCCATACTTGGCCTATTATTTTGTGTTTCCCTGTTATTTACTGTGAATTCAGCACAAGCCCAGGTAAAAATCGGAACTAATCCCGGTGCAGTTAATGGAAATTCCGTGTTGGAATTGGAGAGTACAGGTAAAGGTGTGCTATTACCACGATCAACAACGGGCCAGATCAGTGCTATGACTTCTGTACCCACAGGGATGTTGGTTTTCAATACTACTGACTCAACGATTTATTTAAGAAGGGATACCGGCTGGGTAGCACTCGTGGTATCACAACTTGGTGTAAACCCTACTTTAAGGCCACCTTCACCTACCGCTTCTGATGTATTTGCACTCATGCCAGGCGATAATCCAGCACCTATCGCGTCATTTGCACCAATCAATTTCCCGCAAACAAGCGTTATTTCAGGGGGCATTGTGCGACTTTCTGCTTCACTGTTACAACTCCAGGGATCCGGATCTTACAGTATTAGTTATGTTGTTAGTGTTAATGAGCCTGCCCAGCTAGGCCTATTCGTTAATGGTTCACTACTTGCCAATTCTGTTGCCGGGCGTTCTACATTCAACACCCAAATAGCATCAACTAGTATTGTTAACGTTGTAGGTGCAGCCACAGTTGAATTAAGAAATGTTTCTGGTGTAGCAATCACCCTCACGCCCTTTGCAGGTGGTCCAAACCCGGTAGCTGCTCATCTTAGCATAATTAAAGTATTGTAATTAGAAGAAACTTCAACACGATAGATTTTCGTGCAAGCCAATTTTCATATTCGCCCTGCAGCAATCGCTGATTGCGATATGCTAACTGAGCTAAGCACAACTACTTTTACAGACAGCTTCAGTGCACAAAACACTGAAGCTGACTTGTTTTTATACCTTTCCAGCCATTTGAATAGAGAACGGCTTTACAGCGAATTAGCTGATGAGCAGAATAAATTCTTTCTTGCAGTACTTGATGAACAGCCAATTGGCTACCTCAAATTAAGTGAATCCAAGCCCGGACGGCAAAGCTTAACAATGCTTTCCATTGAAATTGAAAGGCTATATGTAAGAAAAGAATTTCATGATAAAAAAATAGGAGCTGCACTAATGCAATATGCTATTGATTTCGCATTAGCTAACAGCTTCCTGCTGATCTGGCTTGGGGTATGGGAAAAAAATCAAAAAGCAATTTTATTTTATAAAAAATGGGGCTTTGAAATTTTCGGCGATCATATCTTCATGCTGGGAAATGACGCCCAGACTGACTTGCTTATGCGTAAAGAATTATGAATTATAATTATGGGTTGTGGTTTTTTTTAAGTCAAGCATGCTGATCGATAATAGATATTTTTAAGCCAATTTATAAACCTCCACTGGATGGCTCCATCCTTTCAAACTTGCTTCTCCAACAGGATTCGGTTCCAGTGAATCAATTGCGGCGTTCTCGAAAGCTTCTTTCGAAATGAGGATATGAGAGCCCAGTAATTTATTTAATTGCTCTATCCTTGCAGCCAGGATTACCACGCCACCAGTAATAGAATACTCGCTTTTTGTACTTGTTCCGATATTTCCACAAACTGCATCACCTGAATGGATGCCTATACCAATTTCAAAATGATGGGTCTCTTCACGTTTGATGGCATTTTGTATACTTTCTTTAATCTCCAGCGCGGCATGAACAGCGTTTGCAGCCGGATTCTCAATTGTGATGGGTGCACCAAAAGAGATCATACAACCGTCGCCCAGGAATTGATTTACAATGCCGTGATATTTATTTACAGAATCAATGATCACCCCAAAGAATTTGTTTTGAAATTTTACAAGATCCTCCGGTGTTTGCGTTTCGGCATAAGCCGTAAAATTTCGGATGTCGATAAACATAACACCCACGTATTTTAATTCGCTCGGTAGGTTACCATCTTTATCAAGCATTTCTTTGGCAACTTCCCTCGATATCTGCCTGCTGAATAAATTAAAGATCCTGTGCTCTTCTTCTACAAGTTCCACCGATCGCCTTATTCCTTTTTGTAACTGGTGGGCCATAAATGCTGCTGCGATCCCGCAAAGGAAAAGCAATACACCTGTCGCATAAATAAAGTAATTATTGTAAAGAAGTGCTTCGATGCCACCTTCCGTTACATTAACCTGTTGCAATATATGCAGGAGAGTATATGATACTGCGGCAATAAAGCCGGTAACGATGCTAATCATCTTGTCGAGGTAGAATGCCGACATGAATACAATCAGGTAATATAAACTTACCAGCGTAACATCTGATAATACCAATGGATTTTTGAAGTAAAAAGAATAGGCGTATAGCATCAGGGTGATCGTCCCCAACTCTACCAATGCAGTAATGTACTTAAAGGATGGTCGAACAAATCTTCCTCCTTTATTCAGCTGATACTTGAGAATTCGGTTCATTAATAGTTCATAAAGGAACAAACCAAAAAGAAAGATCAGCAGGCTATATGGGAGGCTCCTCTCTCCCGTATTTTCTGTTCCCTTTAAATTCGTACTTAAACTAATGATCAATATACAAGCAAAAGTTAATAGCGAATAACCGGAAAGGATAGCCGCTCTTAATTTTTCACTCTGGACAGTTTCCCATTCAAATTGTCTTTTAAAAGAGGCAGTTATTTTCATGATTTTATATAGCGCTTTTACTCCATTCCCTTTTAAGATACTATTGTTGCATTATCACTATTCCCTACTTATAAAATAAGCTAACACTTATTGATCGCTGTAATTTAAAGTAATTGCCAGAAAGTTAGACAAATTAGAAAGCCGTTGGAAATGACCAGGTCTTCCCGGTCTTTTCCAACGGCTCATTTTTTTTAACAGTGATTATTTAGCGCTGCCGCCAAAGCCCCTCATCTGCGGGGCCCCGGTTAAGGGCTCATCCAGGTTTACCCACCTGGGATTTCCATCTTTTTTGTATTTTTTTGCGGCAAGTATGCTGATACAAGTAGCTAGCACACCTAGCCCTGCAAAAAGAAATATTCTTGTACGATTCATAATAATTATTTTTTAAAATTTAATAATATCAGTTTGATTTTTTGATTCCAATGTCTATATGATTACTTTGATAAAATGTTTTTTCTGTGGCGGATTATCATACATCATACAAATAATACAGTCATTTTTCCCTTCACCATCAAGGATTTTAAACTTGAAAATTTCTCCAGTACCAAGCTTAGGTAACTGGCAGGGATTAGAAACTGAAAATACATGATGCATCATTGGCTTTGCAGGATCCTGTTGCCAATCATCTTGTGCAAGGTTATAAAAATCAGGATCTGTAATTTCTACTGCCGTAGTTGCACAACTCTGGTAAATTATCTTGCCTGAGATTAACTTTTCGCCGGAGTTCTGCTTGCAGGTAGCAAAAATTGAAATGAAAGTCATAAATATTCCGGCCGCCAACTTAAAAATATTCTTTACGCTTTTCATCATTTTTTCTTTGTTTTATTTTTCTGCGCATTCTTATCATCTTCTTCTGTAAACCCATCTTCCTTCCTCTCACGGCTGTCTAAGTCGTCGCGTATCTCCGGCCTTGGTTTGTTTTTATTTACATGCTGATTCACCGGTTTTGATTGGTTATTATTGTTACCTGCATTTTGTTTCATGATTTTCTTTTTAGCTGTTTATTACGTTTATAAAAAAATATTTGTTGAGTCCGGGTATTACCAGTCAAATATCCTTTGAAACTGGTGTCCGGCTGACTAATGACATTTTTTCCTGATCATGCCTCAATAACTCTTCCTCATGAAAAGGGTTACCAAAGTCTTGCCAATTATTTTTAATTTCCGTTTTACCTCCTATTCTGCTACGGATCAGAGGCTTTTAATGAACCAATTTCTGCCGGTTATGTGTTATTTTTTTGGCATAATTCTTAATACTGCATTAATTATTCCTACGGAAAGGTGTTAGATCGACATGGAAGAGAAATTCCGAACAGTTAAAGAATTATTCATGCCTGAAATTGCAGAAGAAATCAAAATCAATAGGCGTAAGCTTCGGTCTATCGTAAAAGATCCGGTAAAGAGTGCGGCTGCAGCGAACCTGCTTTATGTAAGCGACACCGAGCCGGGTATTACACGGGTTAAGAGTAAAGCTAAGTTTGAATATTATTTTAAAGGCAAAATCATTGACGATAACGAGGACTTGGTGAGGATCAAAAGCCTGGTATTGCCTCCCGCCTGGGAAAATGTATGGATTTGCAAGATTGAGAACGGGCATCTGCAAGCTACCGGAATAGACGCGAGGAATAGAAAACAGTATAAGTATCATCCGCTTTGGAACAAACTTCGCAATCATACCAAATTTTTCCATCTCAACGAATTTGGCAAAGTATTGCCGGCAATTCGCCTTCAGCTGGAAAAAGACCTTTCTCTTCCAGGACTAACACTCGATAAAGTTCTTGCCCTGGTCGTGAGCCTTATGGAACGAACCAATATTCGGGTAGGCAACAACGTTTATGAAAAGCTTTATGGTTCATTTGGCCTCACTACTTTAAAAGATAAGCACGTGGAGTTGCAAGGGCCCCAGATAAAATTTGAATTCAAAGGCAAAAAAGGTGTGATGCATAATATCAACATCCGCAGTAAAAAACTCTCGGCTGTAGTAAAAAAATGCCGCGATATACCGGGCAGGGAGTTGTTCCAGTATTTTGATGAGCAAGGCGAAAAACGCAGTATCGATTCCGGGATGATAAATGAATATATTAAAAGGGCGTCTGGAGGAGAGTTTACTGCAAAAGATTTCAGAACATGGGCAGGTACCGTTCAGGCTTTGCTTTCATTTAAAAACCTTGGTCTGGCCGAAACCGATACCGACACTAAAAAGAAAATTGTGGAGTGCCTGGATTGTGTATCGCAGCAGTTAGGAAATACCAGAACGGTTTGTAAAAAATATTATGTACATCCTACCATCATTTCTCTTTATGAAAATAAAAGCCTGCAAAAATACCTGGATGAACTCGAAGAGATATCCGAAGATGATAATAGAGCAGACCTGACCAAAGTTGAGAAAGTGCTGATGAAAATTCTTAATAATGTTTAATGACATTAATCATTATTTTTAAAGTATGTTCATCATCCAGAATATACATGAAGATGGTTTCAGCAAATTAGTACTAATAGATAAGGGCATATGGACCAAAGTGGAGATAGCACCTGCATGTGGCGCAATCCTCATTGGGTTTAAAGTGCAGCATGATGGCGAAGAAATAAATGTTATTGATTCATATGATGATGAAGACGATTTTCGAAAAAATCTTACTTCAAAAGGATTTTTAGGCTGTAAGCTTTCACCATTTGTTTGCAGGTTGCGTGATGGCATTTACAAACTGGGCGGGAGAAAATATAAGATTGATAAATTTTACCTGGGCAGGCATGCTATTCATGGTTTGATATACGACCAGGGGTTTGAACTCACTAACCAGGATTCCAATGCACTGATGGCAACGGTATCGATTAGTTACAATTATGATGGGATAGACAAGGGCTATCCATTCAGGTATAACTGCATGGTAACTTACACGCTGTCCGGAGGGAATAAACTTACGATCACTACCAGGATTATGAATACAGATAAAGGACTCCTGGTAATCGCAGATGGTTGGCACCCCTATTTTACTTTAGGAGGAAGTATTAACGACCTTCAACTGGAATTTCAATCAAAAGAAAGAGTTGAGTTCGATGAGGAATTGCTCCCAACAGGCAAGCTTGTACGATACGAGGACTTTGGTTCGCTAAGAGCCATTGGGGAAGTTCAGTTTGATGACTGTTTTATCCTAAATTTCTCAGAATGTCAACCCATGTGTGTGTTGCGTAATTCATCAAAAAATATCCAGGTTGAGATTCACCCGGATAGTTCATATCCTTACCTCCAGGTATATACACCCACAGGTAGAAAAAGTATCGCAATAGAAAACTTAAGCAGCGCTCCCGATGCTTTTAATAATGGGATGGGTCTGCGGACATTGGAACCTAATGAATGGGCGAGTTTTACAACTTCTTACATAATCTCTACAAACTTCGGGCATGCATGATATCGCATTAAAAGTCGATAAAATTTATTCGGATACTTATTCGTCTGAACCAGCAATGTATTATTCCCCGGGAAGGATAAATCTTATCGGTGAACATATCGATTATAATGATGGATTTGTAATGCCGGCAGCCATCGATAAGGGAATTTATTTTGCTATTGCAAAAAATGATTCTGATGAAATTAATTTTCATTCAGTTGATTTCGATGAACAACTCACGCTTAAAGTACAGGACATAAAAAAGATGGATGGATGGAAGAACTATGTCCTCAGTGTAGTTAATGAATTTATAATTGCGGGTAAGCATGTGGGTGGATTTGATTGTGTTTTTGGTGGCAACATTCCTAAAGGCGGTGGCATGTCTTCTTCAGCAGCGGTTGAAGGCGGACTTGCTGTGGGGATAAATGAAATGTTTGGCTATGGGTACAACAGGGTTGAACTCGCCTTGCTTTGCCAGCGGGCTGAGCGAAATTATCCTGGTGTCCAATGCGGTATCATGGACCAGTATGCAAATTTGAATGGCAAAAAAGATCATGTGATCCTTTTGGATTGCATGTCGGTGAAGCATGAATATTTCCCCCTTTTGCTTAGAGATTATAGGATTGTTTTGATCCAATCAAACGTGAAACATGAATTAGAAACTTCCGAATACAACAACCGAAGAGAACAATCCCGGGAAGCTTTGCATATAATGAAAAAAGACGGGATCAATTCATTCCGCGATGTTTCCAAAGCTGAAGATCTTCTTGCATACAAAGATGTAATGGGCAATGAAGTTTACATGCGTGCTTTATACGTTGTTGAAGAAATTAACCGCACACAGCGGGCAGGCAATTTGCTAAAGGATGGAAGGATTGAAGAATTTGGCGCATTGATGATTAAGTCACATGAGGGACTGCGCGATCTATACCAGGTAAGCTGCAAAGAATTGGATTTCCTTTTTGAGAAAGCCCTGGAAAACAAAGCTGTAATAGGCTCACGGATGATGGGCGGCGGTTTCGGCGGATGCACCATTAATCTTGTGAAGAAAGACGGCTTAGCTTTATTTGTCGATGAAACACAAAGGGCATACAAATCGAAATTTGCGATTGATGCAGAGCATTATGAAGTTGGAATTACGGATGGAGTAACACAGATATATCTTGGACAATAAATGAAATGGCGAGGAATTAGCCCAGTTGCCCTTTCATTCAGCGACATGGCTTGTCGGTAGAAATAAATTTGCGCGGATGTCTTTCCATCCCAGAGGGATGGTATGTCGGTAGAAAAAAATTAAGGCGAATGTCTTTCCATCCCAGAGGGATGGTATGTCGGTAGCAATGTATCATGCCGAAAGC